>CAYWNJ010000393.1:0-2985 GCA_964459535.1 uncultured Rhodobacterales bacterium | reverse complement strand
CCACCGAGACCGCGCATAGCACCGGCGCCAGGTATATCCGCGAGTTTGCTGCGCAATACGAAAGCGCCGTTAAAGATAGCGATAACAAGGATTTGAGCAACGCTTCATAACGCGCCGTATTTCAGCCGCTGCCAGCCCGTCCAATGCCCGCGTTCTTGTGCGTAGCTGGACAGAAAATCTGTCAAACCAGTGGTGCTTGACTAATCCACCTTGGCCGCCATCAGGCTATATCTTTCAAAAGATTTGCTTGTCTGTCCAAGCGCTTGTTTCATAAGCGGCACGCAGATGGGAGCGTACCATGAAAACACGGTTTTCAGAACGGGATACATGTAATAACGCCCTAGAGGTTTGCGCGGATTAAGCATCCGCTTCCTCCAAGGTTAGGTTCGCGAGAACCTTTCTGTTAGGGGTGTACCATCGGGTAAGCATCTAGGCTGATAGCGGCCATAAGTTGGCGTGTTTGCTGGGCGTAACCCTACATCCGGCCGGGTTGATGCACCTGCCGTGCAATCATCTCATCTGAATGCCCACTTTCAAAATTCCGGCGGGTTCATTAGCTTTACGATTATGCTGCTTCAACTCCCGCCATATTTCCCACCAAAACGCGCGCGCATGCATGAAGTGTGCGGCCCTGGTGCGGTAAGCTTTGCGGCCGTTTTGATGCGCCGCTTAGATGGGCACGTGCTTTGGGTGCGCGAGAAGCATCGGACTGCGCATCTTAATCCATTGGGCCTGCTGCCATTTGCGGATCCTGCGCGTCTTTTGATCGCGGAGGCGTCTGATCAGGTGGACCGTCTCGCCATCGCCGAAGAGGCGCTGCGCTCTGGGGCGGTGCAGCTTGTTGTTATCGAGATTGCGAAACCCATTAGCCTGACCGCGGGGCGCCGCCTTCAACTTGCGGCCAAGGCGGGGGATTGCATCGGGCTTTGCCTCATTCCTCAGGGTATGGGAAATAATGCGACAGAGACACGCTGGCACGCCGCACCTGTGTTAAATGACGCACTGGATGACTCGACTCTGTTTCACTGGTCACTTATTAAGAACAAATCGGGAACAAATGGGTCTTGGTATGTTCGATGGGATCACGCGACGCATCGTCTCACTGTGGTGCCCCCGGCTGGCGAGCGACCGGGCGCTGAGGACATGCCTTGTTGAGGGCCCCTTTGCGCTGATCCACAACCAGCAAAATGCCAACCGTATATATTGCTTGAACAAAGCGGCAACGCGGCAGGGGCTGTACGCGGGGATGTCTTATGCCGATGCGCGGGCCTTTTGCCCTGAACTCATCAGCCGTCCTGCGGATATACACGGGGATGAGTGCTTTTTGCGCGCGCTGCGCCGTTGGGCCACGCGTTATTGCCCTTGGGTTGGGATTGAGGGGCGAGATGGGCTGGCCCTGGATATTTCGGGGGCCGCGCAATTGTTGGGGGGGGAGGCGGCGCTGCTTGCGGATATCCGTCAGCGGTTTGCGCGCGCGGGCCTCTCTGTGCGGCTGGGTTTGGGGGATAGCCGCGGTGCCGCTTGGGCTCTGGCGCATTATGGCGAAGGCATTGCGGCGCCGGGCGCTGCTTTAGCGGCACTTGGAGCGTTGCCTGTTGCGGCGCTGCGGATTGATAAGAAAACGGATGACGCCTTGCACCGGCTTGGGCTGCGGACCATTGCGGATCTGGAACGATCCGAGCGCGCCCCGCTCGCGCGCCGTTTTGGCAAAAAGCTGATGCTGCGCTTGGATCAAGCGCTTGGCAAGCAGCCCGAGGCGATCACGCCGCTGGCTGAACCGCAGCATTTCGCAGCGCGCATAACCCTTCCCGAACCTATTGGCTTAGAGGCGGATGTGATGGCGGGCTTACAGCGTTTGCTAGTGCCGCTTTGCCAAAAGTTGAAACGCCAGGACAGGGGCGCGCGGGCGCTCGCCCTGACCTTGCGCCGGGTGGACCAAAAGGCGCAGAGCGTAGAGCTCCGCCTGGCCCAACCGCTGCATGATGCGGCGCGTATCCTACCGCTCTTTGCACGTGGGATCGCCGAGGTCGATGCGGGCTTTGGCATTGATCAGATGCGTCTGGAAGCGGTGCATGTCGAGCCTGTGCCGCCTCAGCAAATGACGCGGCTGAATACGGGCAATGAAGATAAGATTGACGATCTGATTTCCCGAATTGGCACCCGCATTGGGCTGGAAAATATTCACCGGTTTCTGCCTGCTGACAGCCATATCCCTGAGCGTGGCTACCTCATTGCGCCCGCCGCCTATACCAAACCGAGCGGCGCCTGGGCCGCGCTGCGCCCGCGCCCCTTGGTCATGTTCCACCCCGAGCCGCTAAATTGCCAAGGCCGCACCCCGCCCATGACCTTTCGCTGGCGGCGCATGCCGCTTTCAACCGCACGGGTGACGGGCCCCGAGCGTCTCCTGCCGGAATGGTGGCTGGATGATCCGGCCTGGCGCACGGGCATGCGCGATTACTGGCGGGTGGAAACACATCAAGGGCGGCGGCTCTGGCTGTTTCACACCCCGCAAGATCCTGGCTGGTTCGTTCAAGGGGAGTTTGCATGATTGAGATCAACCGCACCCATCGCCCTGTGGCGGCCTTAAACCGCGAGATGTTGCGAGAGCGCCGAGCGGCGGCATATGCCGAGCTATGCGTGACCACAAATTTCACGTTCTTGACAGGTGCCTCTCATCCAGAAGAGCTTGTCACCCGCGCCGCCGAGCTTGGCCTATCTGCCATTGCCATCACAGACCGCAATTCGCTGGCCGGGGTTGTCCGGGCATATTCCGCGCTAAAAATCCTCAAAAAAGAGACGCAGGAAGAGGTCGCGATTAGATCTCAGCACACAATCGACAGCTCCTCGCGGCAGGTGCGCGGTGATCCCAAACTCTTAGCACCGCCGAATGTTACGGCCTTGCCGCGTTTAATCGTCGGGTGCCGGTTGGTGTTGCGCGATAGTGCGGTGCATTGGATCGCGCTGCCGCAGGATCGGGGCGCTTAT
>CAYWNJ010000392.1:0-2991 GCA_964459535.1 uncultured Rhodobacterales bacterium | reverse complement strand
GCTTGCGCCTGCGCTTCCAGCACATCGCGGGCGCGGGCCTGAAGCTCTTCGGCGGTGCCCTCATCGACGCCGTCGATGACCAAAAGCTCGTCGAGTTCGACATAGGCGACTTCTTCGAGATTGGTGAAGCCTTCGGACACAAGAAGCTGAGCAAAGAACTCGTCCAGATCGAGCGAATCGACAAAGAGCTTGGTGCGCGCCTCAAACTCTGCCTGACGGCGGGCTGATTCGTCCGCTTCGGTCATGATGTCGATATCGAGACCCGTGAGCTGAGAGGCAAGCCGCACATTCTGGCCACGGCGGCCAATCGCCAGGCTAAGCTGCTCCTCGGGCACGACGACCTCGATCTTACCGGCCTCCTCGTCCAGCACAACCTTTGACACTTCCGCTGGTTGCAGCGCGTTCACCAGAAAGGTCGGCTGATCCTCGTTCCACGGGATAATGTCGATCTTTTCCCCCTGAAGCTCGTTCACCACCGCTTGCACACGAGAGCCGCGCATCCCCACGCAGGCCCCGACAGGATCAATGGACCCATCGTAAGAGATAACGGCGATCTTGGCCCGGCTGCCAGGGTCGCGCGCGACGGCCTTAACCTCGATAATGCCGTCATAGATCTCGGGCACTTCCATCTTAAAGAGCTCAGCCATAAATTCCGGCGCTGTCCGGCTCAGGAAGATCTGAGGGCCGCGGGCCTCGCGGCGGACATCTTTGATATAGACGCGGATCCGGTCATTCGGGCGATAGCCCTCGCGCCCGATCTTTTCGTTGCGGCGCAGCACCGCCTCGCCCGCGCCGACATCGACAATCACATTGCCATATTCCTCGCGCTTCACCAGGCCGTTGATGATGGTGCCCGCGCGATCCTTGAATTCCTCGTATTGGCGATCCCGCTCGGCCTCGCGCACCTTTTGCAAGATGACCTGCTTGGCGCTTTGCGCTGCGATGCGGCCCATCTCGACCGGAGGTACCTCTTCGATAAACTGATCACCGATTTTCGGATCGTCGAGATATTGGCACGCCTGCTCAACGGTGAATTCGGCTTGATAATTCTCAAGCTCTTCTTCGTCGACCACTGTGCGGACGCGGGTAAAGGTCGCCACGCCGGTCTTGCGATTGATCGAGACGCGAATGTCCATCTCCGCGCCGTAGCGAGACTTGGCCGCGCGGGCGAGCGATTCCTCCATAGCCTCAATCACCAAGGCCGGATCAATCATCTTCTCGCGCGCGACGGCCTCGGCCGTTTGCAATAGCTCCAGTTGGTTTGCGGATGTAATCGCCATCAGCGTGCCTCCTCTGCGGACCCTTCGGTCTCGATCTCATCGAATTTGGTTTCGTCAATTGCCCCGGAAGATTTGCGCTGGCGCAGCATCTCGCGGATCAAATCATCGGTTAGCACCAGCTTGGCCTCGACCAGCCAGTCAAATTTAAGCCCAATCGTCCCCTCAGAGACGTTGATCAGCACCTCATCCCCCTCGACCCCGGCCAGCGTGCCCTTAAAGCGGCGGCGCCCGTCGATCAGCTCGTCTGTTTCAAGCTTGGCGACATAGCCCTCGAACATCTCAAAATCTTTGAGCCGGGTCAGCGGGCGGTCAATGCCGGGGCTGGAGACCTCTAGCGTGTAGGCGTCGAGGATGGGGTCTTCGACATCCAGCGTCGCGCTGACGGCGGTGGAGATAGCTGCACACTCATCAACCTCAATACCGCCGCTTGGCCTATCGGCCATGATTTGAAGGGTGGTCTCTTTGCCGCTCATCAATCTAATGCGCACCAGCTCGAACCCCAGATCCTCGATCACTGGGGTCACGATTTCGGCCAAACGACGGTCAATCGCAGCTTTGGCTATCAATGTGGTCCGCATCAGGTTTCCAAACAAAAAAACGGGCGCGCGGCCCGTTGTCGTTTCCGGTGGTGCCCCGGTTTGGACCCGGCGCGCCGCTATGCCAAGGGACATAGGCGAGATATTGGGTCAGCGCAAGGGCTCAGACCAGCCACCACCGCTCGGCGCAGCGAAAATTATCAAAGGGCAGGGTGGTGCCAATATCGCTGGGCGCGGCGACGCGCGCACCGGCCAGCGCACCCGGCAGGCGCACCGTCCAACGCGGCGCGGCTGTCTGATCATGCTCGATTAGGTCAACCATCTCGTGCAGGAGCGCCTCAAGCCGCGTCTCAGCGGCGGGGATAGCGGTAATATCCAGCGTATCAACCCAACCTGCCGCGCCGTCTTTAGGATGCGCGTCCACCCGGTCGGCAATCGCGCGGCGACCGGGTTCAAAACCGCGAAGGGCATAGAGGCCCGTTCCAAGCGTTGGGGTCTGAGGATGAGAGACCAGCCATTCGGGAAAGGCCAGGCGGAAGGGAAAGCCAGGATCAGGCGCATCTAGGCTGAGAGTGACCTGCCCCTCTTGCACCCGCCCGCCCAACACCTGCGCGACCTGCTCAGCAGTCACGTGCGATCCGTCGTGCCAAGATGCCGCGCGCAGCTCAAAGGCCCAATGGCGCCCGGCATCGTCGCTTTGCCAAGAGGTAGCGAGGCTGCCCCGCAAGGTGCCATCGGCGGCGATCTCGGTCAGTCCTTCCAGCACCGCATGGCGCGCGACGTTCAAAAAAGCGCTAGGCTGCGGCGCGGTCCACGGCTCATCCACCGCGCCCCGCAGCGCCGCGCGCAGGCGGCCCCCGCGCGCGGGCTTAGCGTAAGCAAGCACGCCCGAGGCTGCGAGCAGCGCGGCAGCGGTGCCAGAGGCAAAGACAGCGCGGCGGTCAAAGCGTCTCATTGGGCAGCAATCCGGTCCATCTCGCGTACCAGCTCGGCGCTGATACCGGGCTCTGACAGCGCGTGCCCGGCATCGCCGACCATATGCAATTTGGCATTTGGCCAGGCTTGGGCGAGGCGGTAGGCGCTTTCAGGGGGGCAAATCATATCATACCGGCCTTGGACAATCGTCCCAGGTATATGCGAAATCCGATCCATATGCGCGAGGATTTGTCCGTCAA
>CAYWNJ010000391.1:0-2997 GCA_964459535.1 uncultured Rhodobacterales bacterium | reverse complement strand
CATTGAACGCGGCACCCTTCGAGCCAAGCCTTGAACTAGAGCCATCCGACCCTAAACCTGAAGCATCCGGCGGTAGTTCAGATAGCGCCGGTCCGAGGGGTGGCGCAGTCGCGCGGCCCGTCAAACCGTAGGTTTGCCACCGGCAAAACGGGGGCGGAACGGCGCGGCTGGGCAGTGCCTGTTGCGCGAGAGATATAGCCTAACGACTGAATTTGATCCTGTATCCGCTAAGCCCCCAGCCATCCGAAGGATGGCGGCGCGTACCGCGCAGCCCTCGGTCGGCTTGAGCAACGCGGAAACGGTTGAAGATTGATATCAAAATTGAGGCGTCAGGCTATATGTTCGAGGCAAGATGCTTCAGGTTTAAGATCGGATGCTTTAAGCGGCACGCAGGACGTGGGTTACACCTAGAGAAACATCGGCGGGCGCGCGTCCACCCATCTGCAACCTTCATTGGCCGAGGCTACGGCGGCATGCACCGCTGCCATTGAGCGGACACCGTCAGCAGCACTCGGTAAACCGTCGCGGGGCTCGCCTCGGATCGCATCGGCCAATTCGCAATAGATGTTCGCCACTGCCAGAGGGAAGCCTTCAGGGTGAGCGATTGCCACACGGCTTAGCCGTGCGGCCTCGTCATGGAGCCCGCCTTCGCCCTTCTCGATCACCTGCGTGCGCCCGCCGAGCGGCGTGTAGATCAACTGGTTTGGATGTTCTGCGTGCCATTTCAAACCACCTGTTTCACCAAAGATCTGGATTTCGAACCCGTGCTGACGCCCGATGGCAACGGAAGAGGTCCAAAGCCGTCCAACCGTGCCTCCAGACATGCGGAAATTGACCATTGCATCATCCTCCAACTCGCGGCTGGTAATGGTCGAGGCGAAATCGGCGCTCAGGCTTTCGACCTGATCATCACAGACAAAGCTGGCCATATGCAGGGCGTGGATGCCACAATCCGCAAACTGTCCCGAAACCCCAGCCATTGCTGGATCATAGCGCCAACGCACACGCGGATTATCCGCGTCAGTGGCATCGCCGTGGTGCCCATGGCTGAAATTGCTCACCACCAACCGCACCTTGCCGATCTCGCCTGCGCGGATCATGGCCCGGGCCTGGCGCACCATCGGATAGGCCGAATAGGCATAGTTTACGGCCATGATCTTGCCGGACGTCTCGGCGACGCGCACGATTTCTTCGCCTTCTTCCACGGTCATGGTCATGGGCTTTTCGCACAGCACATTAAAACCCGCTTCGAGAAAGGCCTTTGTAATCTCGAAATGGGTCGCGTTCGGCGTGGCCACGGTGACAAGATCAATCCGATCGTCGCGGTCCTTTTCACCCGCCAGCATCTCCTGCCAGTCACCATATGCTCGGTCTGCGGCAACGCCCAAACGCCGCGCATATGCGCGTCCCGCATCTGGCCGATGATCAAGCGCACCAGCAGTGAATTCAAAGAGCCCATCCGCCTGCGCGCCGAGCCGGTGCGCAGGTCCGATCTGGCTGCCTTCGCCGCCGCCGATCAAGCCCCATTTCAGCCTTGCCATAGTCCTTAATCCTTACTTGAAGCCGATGCTTTCCAGGTATTCCCGGTTCACCCGCGCGTCGTCGATGGGCGAGATATCCATGGTCGGATCGCAGTCTTGCTCGATGGTGCACCAACCTTCATAGCCGCTGTCCAGCAAAAGCTGCCGCACGGCGGGAAAGTCCACCTCGCCCTCCGACAGGTTACAAAAGATACCCTGGCCACAAGCGTCGTAAAACCCCGTGCGATTGGCGATTGCATCCGCTTTGACTGCGGCATCTGTCGACTTGAAATGGACATAGGTGATCCGGTCCATATGGCGCTTCATAAAGGCAACCGGATCAAAGCCCGCATAGGTGCAATGGCCCGTGTCGATACAAAGTTTCAACGTGCCCGGATCAACTTCTTGCAAAAGACGCTCCACCTCGGGCTCGAAATCCATGAACCCACCGGCATGGGGGTGCAGCTCTGGGATCAGCCCATAGTCCTCGGCACCCATCTTGGCAATCGTGACGATCCGGTCGCGATAGGCGGCCCATTCGGCACCGTCCATCTGTTCGGCCTCCGCAGCGCGGCCTGCGGTCGGCGCGCGGCGCGGCGAAATCGAGTCAATCAGAACAAAATGCTGCGCGCCATGCGCCCTAAGGGCTTTGCAGGTACGCTTGGCCCCATCCAGCACATCCTCCCATTGGGCCGGATCGTGAAAGGCGCGGAAGACCACGCCGCCAATCAGCTCCAACCCGAATTCGCTGAGCGCCTCGGAGAGCTCGGCTGGATCTTCAGGCATGAACCCTATCGGGCCTAGCTCAATCCCCTTATAGCCTGCCTCGGCGCATTCCTTTAACACAGTGCGCCAAGCAGGGTTTCGGGGATCACCCGCAAATTCGACACCCCATGAACAAGGCGCGTTACCGATGCGAATGGTCATTTTCTGGCGTCTCCTTAGATTTGCGCGACCGGGGTCCAAACCCCCTCTTGCGCAGATTTCACAGCGGCATCGACCACTTCGGCCACGGCGAGCCCGTCGCGGAACGTAGGCCAAGCTGATTGCCCCGCTTCAATGGCTTCAAGAAAATCCTTCGCCTCGATGATGATCTGATCCTGATAGCCGGTGCCGTGCCCTGGACCTTGGCAAAAGGGTTCATAGTCGGGATGCGCAGGACCGATGAGGATCTTGGTGAACCCTTGCGTCGCCTCGGGACCTTCTCGGCGATACAGCCAAACCGCGTTTTGATCTTCCTGATCAAACCGGATTGCGCCTTTTGTGCCGTGGATTTCGTAGGCGTAGCCCATCTTGCGCCCCGTGGCGATGCGACTGGAATAGATATGGCCCTTCACCCCAGACGCAAAGCGGCACATGATCTGAGCGTGGTCATCATTGCTCACCCTGCCCCCCGGGCGAATGCTGTGTACCGTCTCGATCTCGGCCATAACTTCGGCAATCGGCCCCATCAGAGCCAAGGCGGCATTGATGGGAT
>CAYWNJ010000390.1:0-3004 GCA_964459535.1 uncultured Rhodobacterales bacterium | reverse complement strand
AGCCCTGAAATCAGATCTGTGGTTTGAGAGCTGTCGTCCCCAGCGGCGAGGTCCAGCGTACCAGGTAAAGTGCGAAAGCTCGCCTCAATGCGCTCCAAAAGCCGCGTGCGGCGTGTCTCGTCCCCGGCGGGCCAGACCAGCGTGAAGCCTTTTAAGGCACCATCTTCCAAACTCACACGGGTTTCGCTGACGATCTGCTCATTTTCTCCGATAAGGACAAAACTATCCCGCGTGATCTCTCGTTTGCCGTCAAGCGGGACGATCTCAAGTGTTTGCATGACATCGAAAAGACCCTGCAAAGCGTTGCGATCGCCAGGTTGAGAAATCAGAAGCATGCGCGCTTGGGGGATCACGCCGGTGCCATCATAATGCGCAAAGGGGCTCGCATAGCGCTCAAAGGTCACAACCTCCATCGGAAGCTGCACTTCGATTCCAGCCGAACTGTCCGTTACCAGACGCAGCCCCAAACCTTCGAAAACAGCATTATATTGGCGCAGCAGCTCGGCCCGCTGCGCCGTGGTCAATACACCCGTCGCCTCGAATCCTGCATTGATTTGCCAGGCCGTCATCGCGCCACGTGTGCCGCGCCCGAACGCGCCATCGATCGCGCCGCTATAGACCCCGGCCCATCTGAGCGCGATCTGCAATTCCTCACGCTCGGCCCGGCTGAGCAGACGCTCGGACTGGCGGGCCTCAGCCGGGGTTTCGTCGGCGCGCTCGGGTTGGGGCGGCGCTTCGGCAATCGGTTCCTCTGGCGCGGGTTGCGGCGTTTCCTCGGTGTTTTCCTCTGGCAAATCGCGTGGAACGGTACTCGGGGATAGGGTCAGAATATTCGCCCCTATTGGCCAGAACTGCTGACGAAAGAGCTCATCGCCTGAAATGAAACTATCCGCTGCGATCAATCCCGCACGCCGATAGGCACGCAAAACAAGCTCTGCATCGTCGCGGCGATACGGACCCAACACGACCGCATACCACCCGCCCGCCAGCGCAAATCCGTTTACGTCTTCGACATCTTCGGCATAGACGCGCGCGCGGCTCGTGGCAGCGGCAAGGCTGGAATGCGCTTCGATCTGGACCCAAACGACATCATCCGGGGCCTGCGCCAACGCCGCACCACACCAAAATATTAGCCCAACAAGAACTGCCCAATAGCGACCCATCTTTGCCCCTTGGTCTCATTTCGTCTTTGGCCGCACATAAACAGGAAATTACTTGCTTGGCCAGTCGCCTTCAGATCAATTTCAGCGCGGCAGCGCGTTGACCTTATATGCCCTGCTGCCTAAAGACCATTCAACATTTCGTGCCTCGAAAGGCGGCTTCATGACCGATGCACCCCGCTCATTTCAAGAGATTATTCTGCGCTTGCAGACCTATTGGGCCGAGAAAGGCTGCGCGATCTTGCAGCCCTATGACATGGAGGTGGGTGCTGGCACCTTCCATCCCGCGACAACATTGCGGAGCCTGGGCAAGACGCCATGGACCGCAGCCTATGTGCAGCCCTCGCGCCGCCCGACCGATGGGCGCTATGGCGACAGCCCGAATAGATGGCAGCACTATTATCAGTATCAAGTGATCATCAAACCCTCGCCGCCCGATTTACAAGATCTCTATCTTGGCTCTTTAGCGGCCATTGGAATTGACATGGCGCTGCATGACATCCGCTTTATCGAGGATGACTGGGAAAGCCCGACCTTAGGCGCTTGGGGTCTGGGATGGGAAGTGTGGTGCGACGGGATGGAGGTTAGCCAGTTCACCTATTTCCAACAAGTTGGCGGCCATAACTGCCAGCCGGTTTCGGGAGAGCTCACCTATGGGCTCGAACGCCTCGCGATGTATGTGCTGGGGTATGACGATGGCAATGAGATGCCCTTTAACGACCCGCAGGCCCCGATCCCCCTGACCTATGGCGATGTTTTCCAAGAAGCCGAAGCGCAATATGCGCGCTGGAATTTTGATATCGCAGACGTTGACACGCTCTTGCAACATTTCAAAGATGCCGAGGCCGAATGCACACGCATTCTGGCAGAGCCCGCCGAGGATCTCACAACCGGGCGGCGGATCGTGATGGCGCAGCCCGCCTATGATCAAGCGATCAAAGCCAGCCACCTCTTTAATCTGCTAGACGCGCGCGGGGTGATCTCAACAACCGAACGGCAGGCCTATATCGCGCGTGTGCGTGCGCTGACCAAGGCGTGCGCCGATGCGTTTGTGCGCACCAGCGCGGGGGGCTGGGTGCCAGAGGATGCGGCGTGATTTATTGCATGCGCGCAAGCGGTCAGGCGCAGCTTAGAAAGGGCGGATATGTCCGGTAAGGTTGTTGGCATTTTCATCCTGCTCTCAAGCCTCTGCGCAGGGGCGGCGCTTTATTATCTCCAGGTCTATGGGTTCTATCGGCAGGTAGAGCACGCGGAAGTCATGTTGACATTGGCCTCCGGCGGTCAGGCAGAGCCGCTCGCTTTCACGGATTTTCAGGCGATTGATGCGGATAGCTCGCCCATTCGCTATCGGGCCTGCTTTCGAACACCGGAAACCCTGGCCGATCTTCAGGGCAAATATCAGCCTTATGAAAAAGCGGTGCCGCGCAACGCGCCTCCCTGGTTTGATTGCTTTGATGCGGCAGCCATCGCGCAGGCCTTGAAAGCCGGAGAGGCGCTGTCCTTTCTAGGGCAAAAGAACATTGGCATTGGCGTAGACCGGGTCGTGGCGATCACTCAAGATGGGCACGGCTATGTCTGGCACCAGCTGAATGAATGTGGGCAAAAAGCCTATGACGGCACAATCGTGGGCGAGGAATGCCCCAAACAGGATACGAACTAAATGCCTGATTTGTTGATCGAACTGTTTTCCGAAGAAATCCCGGCCCGGATGCAAGCGCGCGCCGCTGAGGACTTGCGCAGGCTTGTGACCGACGGGTTGGTTGAGGCCGGGTTGACCTATGCCGGGGCCAAAGGGTTTGCGACCCCGCGCCGCTTGACGCTGGCGATAGAGGGGCTGCTTGCGC
>CAYWNJ010000389.1:0-3028 GCA_964459535.1 uncultured Rhodobacterales bacterium | reverse complement strand
GCCTCTGGCAAAACGGGGCGGTCGGCGCGTCGCCATCCTGCGGATGGCTGGGGGCGAAGCGGATATAGGATTAAAATTCAGTTGTCAGGCTATAAGGCTCAAGTCCCAGTTTGCGCGGACACCAAATCACCCGCCAGCGCGGCGTCGATCAACGAGAGCGTCTCGGCCACCCCATAGAGCGCAATGAACCCACCAAAGCGCGGCCCTTGCGAGGCGCCAAGCAAGACCTCGTAAAGCGCGGTGAACCAAGCCCGAAGCGGATCAAAGCGGTCTCGACCCACGGCATAGACCAGGGATTGCAGGGCCTCATCCTCTACGGGGCCGGTATAGGCGGCCAGCTCTTCCCGCAATGCCATCAGCGCGGCGCGTTCCTCATCGCTTGGCGCGCGGAAGGTGCGGGTTGGTTTGATAAAGTCGTTAAAATACTGCACTGCAAAGCCTGCGGCTTGGTCAAGATCAGGATGCGTTTCCGGCGACGCATCGGGCGCATAACGCTGGATAAAGCCCCAAAGCCGCGCCTTATCCTCGGCGGCAGAAACAGCAGCAAGGTTAAGGAGCATCGCAAAGGGCACAACCATCCGACTTTCCGGCACATCCCCGCTATGGATATGCCAAACCGGGTTGTTCAAACGCTGGGCGATGTCTTGCGAGCCATAGGCGCGGAGCTGCTGGTGATACTCGTCCACGGCCTTTGGGATAACGTCAAAATGCATCCGTTTGGCCGTCTTTGGCTTTTGATACATGAAATAGGATAGGCTTTCGGTCGCGGCATAGCTTAGCCATTCATCAATGCTGATGCCATTGCCCGAGGATTTGGCGATCTTCTGCCCCTTATCATCCAAGAACAGCTCATACGAAAAATGCTCGGGCGGGCGCATGCCCAGCGTCCGGCAAATCGCATCATAGATCTTTTCGTTTGTGGCATGTTCTTTGCCATACATCTCAAAATCGACGCCCAGCGCCGCCCAGCGCGCGCCAAAGTCCGGCTTCCATTGCAGTTTGACATGCCCGCCGGTGACCGGAACCGTCCACTCACGCCCGGCCTCATCGTCAAAAGTGACCGTGCCCACTTTGGCATCGACATGCTTGATCGGCACGTAAAGCACCCGCCGCGTTTCCGGATGGAGCGGTAGAAAGATCGAGTAGCTCTGCGCCCGCTCGTCCCGCAGCGACTTGAGCATGATCTTCATCAGATCGTCATAACGCTCGGCGCAACGCAGCAGGATCTCGTCAAACTGACCAGAGCCATAGAAATCGCGGGCTGAAATGAACTCATACTCAAACCCAAACGTGTCCAAGAAGCGCCGCAGCATCGCGTTATTATGGTGGCCAAAGCTTTCATGCGTGCCAAAAGGATCGGGCACATCCGTCAGCGGGCGCTGCAAATGCTGGGCCAGCGCCTCGGGGTTGGGCACATTGCCCGGCACTTTGCGCATGCCGTCCAGATCGTCAGAAAAGCAGATAAGCCGCGTTGGAATGTCACTGATCGCTTCAAAGGCGCGGCGGACCATCGTTGTGCGAAGTACCTCTCCGAACGTGCCGATATGCGGCAAGCCCGAGGGGCCATAGCCGGTCTCAAAGAGCACATGCCCCTTTTCTGGCCGCGCTTTTTCATAGCGCTTGAGCACGGCGCGCGCGGCCTCAAAGGGCCAGGCTTTGCTGGTCAGGCCAGCCTCTCGCAAATCTGCCATGATCGTCCTACCCCTTGCTCCATATGCCGCAGCGCTACCTATTGCGAGGGCGGCGCAGCGTCAATATTCTGCACGTGCAAACGTGTCAAAGGAACGCGCAATGATTGACCCCCGTGCCTGGACCGCCCAAGATTCCCTGGTGGCGGTTATGATCGCTGTCTCCGCCTCGGACGAGGATATTCGGACCGCTGAATTGGTAAAGATTAACTCTGCCGTCAATCACCTGCCCATTTTCGGCGATTACGACGCAGACCGGCTGCAACGGGTAAGCCAAGCGGTCTTTGACCTTTTTGAGCAAGAAGAGGGGCTTGATGCGCTTTTCGGGCTGGTCCGTGCGGCGCTGCCCGAGCATTTGTTTGAAACCTGCTATGCGCTGGCCTGCGATGTGGCAGCGGCGGATGGCGCGCTTCGAGAGACCGAGCTTCGACTGCTCGAAGAGATTCGCTATGAGTTGAATATTGACCGCCTGCACGCCGCCGCGATCGAGCGCGGCGCGCGGGCGCGTCATATGACGTGATGTGTCTAACTTTCACCTCAGGCGCTCGACGGCTATTCGAATAGCGCCGCCCCATAGGGGCGGAACGGCGCGGCTGGGCAGTGCCTGTTGCGCGGGAGAAAAGTTCGGGGCGATGTGCCTCAGGTTCAGAGTTGTACGCTTTGATGTGCATCGGTTAATGCCGAACGCTAGAAGACACGGATGCTGACTGGTTAGAGCCCGGAGAGTGGGTTAAGCTCTTACCACACAGCCCCGGCATAACCCGCGAGAGGAACCCTAGCCTTAGTGAAACCCATCCGCCTGATTTCCGGATTTAGAACTGTCGGCTTTTGGACCCTGGCCAGCCGTGTGCTGGGTTTGGTGCGCGAAATTATGGTCCTGTCGCTGATCGGGCCGGGTCCGGTGATGGATGCCTTTGTCGCCGCTTTCCGTCTTCCCAATATGTTCCGCCGGTTTTTTGCCGAAGGGGCGTTCAACGCGGCCTTCGTACCAATGTTCTCGAAGCGCCTTGAAACTGGCCAGAATGCCGAGCGTTTCGGCGCAGAGGCGTTGAGCTGGCTGGCCCTGCTTACGCTCGCACTGACAGCGCTCTCAATGATCTTTATGCCCGCGCTGGTCTGGGCAACGGCGGGCGGCTTTGATGCCCAGCGGTTCTCATTGGCGACAGATTTTGGACGGATCGTCTTTCCTTATATCTTCTTGATGTCGCTTTCTGCGCTGTTCTCGGGCGTTTTGAACGCAACGGGCCGCTTTGCTGCCGCCGCCGCCGCGCCTGTTCTTTTGAACGTCCTTGTCATCGTGGCCATGAGCGCCGCTTGGGCCTTGGGCGGAGCTGTGATCA
>CAYWNJ010000388.1:0-3028 GCA_964459535.1 uncultured Rhodobacterales bacterium | reverse complement strand
CTCATGCCGGTACTGATGGCGCTGGCGCGGATCAACCTTTGGCTTGTTGCTGGCTTTGTGCTGCTGACCTGGCTGATGGCGCAGCGTGCACTTATGGAGGGCCTTGGGCTCGGGGCCTACCACTTGGCCTTACCCGCCGAGCCTTGGACCGCGCGCAACTGGTTTTTTAACCCGTTTGGCTGGCAGCTTATCTTCTTTACCGGCTTTGCCTTTATGCGCGGGTGGCTGCCAAAACCACCCGTAACGCCGCTGCTGATTGGGCTCGCGCTGCTGATCGTGCTGGCGAATATTCCGCTCAGCCATATCGGGATACGCGAGCTTGGCTTTGATTGGGCGCGCGATTGGCGCGGCGATAACCGCGCTTTGATCAGCAAATCGGATTTCGGAATTTTGCGCTATGTGCATTTTCTCGCTCTGGCTTACCTGATGTGGGTTCTGGCTGGCGATAAGGGGAACCGGCTACGCGCCAACGGGCCGGGGCTCTGGTCCCGACTTTGGGAGCAGGTGATGGCCGTTATTCTGAAAGTTGGACAGCAATCGCTTGCCGTCTTTGTCGTTTCGATGTTCACCGCGCGGCTCATGGGGTGGGCGATGGACCAGCTTGGGCGCGATACCGGAACGGTCCTTGCGGTGAACGCCGCTGGCGCTGCGGTCTTGATCGCCGTTGCCTATTCGGCCAGTTGGTTCAAAAGCAGCCCGTGGAAGGTGCGCACGTGATGGACCGCCGATCGTTCCTCGCCTTGATGGGCGCAGCGGCGGCAGCTCCGGCCTGGGCCGAAGAGCCGGGCCTGCAACTCGGCACCGCGCGCCCGTTCTCCCGTTCAGCGCTGATCGAACGCGCGCGCGCGCTTGCGGCGCGGCCTTATGCGGCGCGGCAGATGATCCCGAAGGCTTGGCGCGATCTAAGCTATGATCAATATCGCAAGATCTGGTTCGACGCTCGCAACGCACTTTGGGAAGGATCGCGCACACCGCAGCGCGTCGATGTGTTCCCGCCGGGCCTTTATTTCCCGCGCCCGGTCGAGATGTATGCGGTTGAAGAAGGGAGCGCCCGCCCATTCCGTTTTGATATGGGTGTTTTTGACACGACCGATCAATTCCCAGACGTTCCAATTGACGACACGCTTGGGTATTCTGGGCTGCGTTTGCGCGCCGAGCTGCGCCAACCGGGTATTTTCGAAGAATACGCCGTCTTCCAAGGCGCGAGCTATTTTAGGGGTATCGGCACCGGGGAGACCTATGGCCTCTCTGCACGCGGGCTCGCGCTAAAGACCGGGGACCCAGCTGGAGAGGAGTTTCCCGATTTTATCGGCTTTTGGCTTGAGCGCCCTGAGCCCGGAGCCCCAAACCAGGTGATCCATGCTTTGCTTGATAGCCCATCGGTCACTGGGGCCTATCGGTTTGACATTCGCCACGGGGACGTTCTGCAAATGGACGTCGAAGCCGAGCTTTTCGCGCGTGAGACATTGCGCCATGTTGGCATTGCGCCACTCACGTCAATGTTCCTGTTCGACAGCATGGACCGCACGCGTTTTGATGATTTCCGCCCTGCCGTGCACGACAATGACGGGCTCGCGATCCATAACGGCGCCGGCGAGGCGATCTGGCGTCCCCTTGCCAACCCCCGCAATTTGCAGATCAGTGCCTTTGCAGATGACAACCCGCGCGGCTTTGGTCTGATGCAGCGCGCGCGGCGGTTTGAGGATTTTAATGACCTCGAAGCGCTCTACCATAATCGCCCCGGACTTTGGGTCACGCCGGGCGAAGGGTGGGGGCGTGGCTCGGTGGCGTTGGTAGAGATCCCAGCGGATCGCGAGATTTACGACAATATCGTTGCCTATTGGCGCCCCTCCGCCGCAATCCCAGCAGGCGCGCGCCACAGCATGACCTACCGCTTGGACTGGGGTGCAGACACCGCGCCCGATACCGGCCTTTTGCGGGTCCAAAACACCGCAGCGGGGGGGCGGCCCGAAGGCGGACGGATCTTTACCATCGACTTTGAGGCGCGGCCTGGGCTGACAGAAGACCTCAGCACCATCGAGCATCTGGTACGCACCGGTGCCGGAGAGGTCAGCGCCGGGATCGTGCAGCGGAACCCGCAAACCGGCGGACCGCGCTTGGCGTTCACCTTTCACGCCCAAGGCGCGCCGCTGGCGGAATTTCGGGCACAGCTGCGCCGAGCAGATGGCGGACCACTGAGCGAGGTTTGGCTGTATCGATGGACCGCGTGAACCCGTCCTACGCTGCGGCTCAGATGCCGCCCGCTGCGCCCTTGGCGATGCCGGCGCAGGACTTGCGCACCGCACCCGCTCAGCAGCGGCAGGTCGCTGACACGTCGGGTGGGTGGCGGCTTGCGATGTTTTTACCCGCCATCAGCGTGACAATCTTACTGCTTTGGGGTCTTCATAGCGTCTTTGCGGCCAGTGGGATGAGCTGGCTGGAATGGTTGCTGTTGAGTTTGATCGGGATGACTTTTGTTTGGGTCACCTTTGCTGTCAGCACGACCGCCATCGGGTTGGCCAGTGCCTTGGACCGCGAGCGCCCCGTACGAAAGGCGGAACCGCTTAGCGTCGCACTCTTGATGCCAATTTACAATGAAACTCCCAAGCACGTATTTGGCAATGCCGCTGCAATGCTGGACGATTTGACCAAATGTGCTGGGGATCATCACTACACTCTATTTGTGCTTTCCGACACGCAGGACCCGTTGATTGCAGCTGAGGAAGAGGCCGCGTTCGCCGCGCTGCGCGCCCGAAGCACGCATTCTATTTTCTATCGTCGCCGCCGAGAAAATACCGACAAAAAGACCGGCAATATCGCGGATTGGGTTCGCGGTTGGGGCGCGGGTTGGGATGCGATGATCGTGCTCGACGCAGATAGTTTGATGAGCGGGCGCGCCCTGCGCAGTCTAGCCGACCAAATGGCCGCCGACCCCGAGGCAGGGCTCATCCAGTCCTTTCCACAGCTCATTGGCGCAGAGACCCTTTTTGCCCGGCTCCAACAGGTTTCGCACCTCGCCTCTGGTGGG
>CAYWNJ010000387.1:0-3030 GCA_964459535.1 uncultured Rhodobacterales bacterium | reverse complement strand
GCTGGGTGTGTTCAAGTTGTCGATGAAAGCCATATCGGCGATCACACGCCCGTTGTGCGGATCGGCCTGCGCTATGGCTTTATCTTATTCATCATGTCCGAGGTCATGTTCTTTTCGGCCTGGTTCTGGTCCTTCTTCAAGAACGCGATGTATTCGATGAGTGAATACGCTGGATCCGAATATGTCCAACCCGAAATCTACCACGTGGATGCGTTTCACCTGCCGCTAATCAACACTCTGATCTTGCTGCTATCGGGATGCGCGGTGACTTGGGCGCACCATGCGCTTGTCCATGGCGGCCCGCGCAAAGATCTGGTGAACGGTCTGGCGATTGCTGTCGTGCTTGGTATCCTCTTCACGGTCCTGCAAGCCTATGAATACTCTTACCTGCTGTACAAAGGCTGGGAGTTTGGCGGCGATAACTTCTTTTCCAACTTCTTCATGGCAACCGGCTTTCATGGCTTTCACGTTATCATCGGGACCATTTTCCTAGCGGTCTGCTTGGTGCGCGCGATGCGCGGCCATTTCACGGCTGAGCGCCATGTTGGCTTTGAAGCTGCCGCTTGGTATTGGCACTTTGTCGATGTGGTATGGCTGTTCCTGTTCTTTGCCGTCTACATCTGGGGCGTTAGCACCATGCCCGGCGGGCATTAAGGCGGGTCTCCGTCAAGGAATCACTTATGGAAAAGCGCACGTTGCCCGTGCGCTTTTCGTGCCTAGGGTGGAGGCACTATGCGTAAATTGGTTTTCCTCTTTACCATCGGTCTGGGCGGCGCGGCGATCCTCGTTTCGCTCGGCATTTGGCAAGTTCAACGCTTGTCTGAAAAAAGCAGCATCCTCGCAGAAATTGACCTGCGGATCGCGGCGGAACCTGTCCCGCTGCCACGGCACGCGGACCAGGCGCGCGATGCATTCTTGCCGGTTATGGCAAGCGGTACACTCGGCGCGGATTACATCCGCGTTTTGGCCTCGCAAAAGCAGATAGGCGCGGGGTATCGCATTATCCGCCGGTTTGAAACCGAGGGTCGCGCGGTGATGGTGGACCAAGGCTTTGTGACGCTTTCAGAGGCAGGTCGCCTTGCCAACGCGCCCGCAGAGGCGACCCTCTCCGGCAATCTGCATTGGCCTCAAGAAACCACCCGCTATATTCCCGCGCCTGACGTAGAGAAAAACATCTGGTTCGCCCGTGATGTCGGGGCGCTCGCAGAAGCGCTGAAGGCAGAGCCGGTGCTGATCGTTCAGCGGAGCATATCCGAGCCCGAAAGTCCGGTGAGACCTCTACCCGTTAACACCGCGCATATCCCCAATGATCATTTGCAATATGCGATCACCTGGTTCGCCCTCGCGCTGATCTGGTTGGGAATGAGCGTTTACTATCTGCTGCGCCCCACTCGCCCCCCAAAGGACACGTAACTCATGCAATATATCTCGACACGCGGCGCCGCGCCGGAATTGCCCTTCGAAGAGGCAATGCTCACCGGCCTGGCGCGTGACGGTGGGCTTTATGTGCCGGCGCATATCCCTCGGCTAACCCAAGATCAGATCGCGCAGATGGCCGGTCAAAGTTATGAGCAGGTGGCCTTTACCGTCATGCGCCCCTTCATAGGCGACAGCTTTGATGATGACACATTCCGTGACCTCATCGCCCGCGCCTATGCGGGCTTTGGCCATGCCGCCCGCGCGCCGCTGAAGCAGTTGAGCTCGGGCCACTTCCTGCTCGAACTCTTCCACGGCCCGACCCTGGCGTTCAAAGATTTCGCGATGCAACTCATCGGCCAGCTCTTTCAACATAGCCTCGCGCAGCGCGGCGCGCGGATCACGATTGTCGGGGCGACCTCGGGTGATACCGGCTCGGCGGCGATTGAGGCGTTTCGCGGTCTTGAGAATGTGGATCTGTTTATTCTCTACCCCCATGGCCGCATCTCAGAGGTGCAGCGCCGCCAAATGACCACCCCGACCGAGGCCAATGTCCACGCCTTGGCGCTGGAGGGGGATTTTGACGATTGCCAGGCGCGGCTGAAGGATATGTTTAACGATTTTACCTTCCGCGATGAGGTGCGGCTGGCGGGGGTGAACAGCATCAACTGGGCGCGTGTTCTGGCCCAAGTGGTGTACTATTTTACCTCCGCGACTGCCTTAGGCGCCCCCTTTCGCCGGGTTAGCTTTACAGTCCCAACCGGCAATTTCGGCGACATCTTTGCAGGGTACGTCGCGCGTCAGATGGGGCTTCCCATTGAACGCCTGATCGTGGCAACCAATCAAAACGATATATTGCACCGGGCGCTTAGCGGGCAAGGCTATCACAAAGGTCAAACCACGCCCTCGATCAGCCCGTCGATGGACATCCAAGTCAGCTCGAATTTCGAGCGCGCCTTGTTTGACGCCTATGACCGGGATGGCAACGCGGTGGCGCAGCTAATGCAAGAGCTAAGCTCGGGCGGTTTCGAGATTAGCCAAAGCGCTTTGCAAAAGCTGCGAGAGATCTTTAGCTCTGGCCGCGCGTCCGAGGATGAAACCCGCGCCACAATCACCCGCGTTCTGGAGGAAAGCGGAGAGCTTCTCTGCCCTCATTCCGCTGTTGGCGTTAAGGTAGCCGAAGAGCATTTGGGCGCCACCCCCATGATCACCCTCGCCACAGCGCATCCGGCGAAATTTCCTGATGCTGTTGAGGCGGCATCTGGCCAGCGTCCACCTCTTCCCTCCCGCATGTCGGATCTATATGAGAGGTCAGAGCGCGTAGAACGTGTACCCAACGATCTGCGCGCGCTGCAAGGCTACATAAGAGGTCTGATTTGAGCACTGAACCGCAGCTTCATCGCCTAAGCAATGGGTTTCGCATTGTAACAGAGCATATGCCGGGCCTCGCGTCGTCCACGCTTGGCATTTGGGTCGCTGCCGGAGGGCGTCACGAGACCAAAGCGCAAAACGGCATCGCGCATTTCCTCGAGCATATGGCCTTCAAAGGTACCAAGCGGCGCAGTGCGCTTCAGATTGCAGAGACCATCGAGGATGTGGGCGGTTATATCAACG
>CAYWNJ010000386.1:0-3037 GCA_964459535.1 uncultured Rhodobacterales bacterium | reverse complement strand
GCATTCTATGGACAACCACTTATCAAAGTGCTCGATACGGCCTCTAATCCGATCAACACTGCAAAATACTATGTTAGAGATACAGATGACGGAAATAGGTTTGCGCCTATTGGGAACACCTCCGATCTGACAGGGCTGCTTACCGCCTATGGTGCCAGTTCTGAAACTGAATATACAGGATTTGTTGATGTAAATGGAGAAGCCTCTCCAACTATCTTACTTGCCACAACTAGACAGCGAAATGGTATCTCTGATTATTCTAATGGGGGTGGGTTGTCGGATCGCTTTGACATATTCATCGCGGACTACAACAGCAACCTATCCTCGCAAAGTGTCGTCTTGCGGACACCAGGCGGAACACCCGCGAACTTTTTCTTACTGACAGATGAGAGTATCGCCGAAGCCACCAAAGCAACCGTTGACGCCTACACCGACCTGGAAACAGCCCAGAAGTTTTACGACCGAGCTAAGGCGTATCTCGTAGACAGCTACGCCGGGGAGACGTCAACACTTGTCACGCGTTCCGGCGAAACGATTGATGCGGGCTCTTATGATGTGGTGATCGACGGCACCGCCGCTGCCCCCTTTGCCTTTGATGGATCTGTGATCACGATCAAGGCCAGCGACTTCGCCGGAAACATCTCAACCACTGGCACGGTCACGCTGCAAAATGGCGCGTCGGTTTCGGGCGGGATCGAGGATGCGAGCGGTGTTCAAAAGTCCATAACCGGCCTGCCTGCGGGTGCAGATGCCTGCGTCGGCGCTTGGCCCGTCAGCCAAGGCGAGACAGACCGCACCGGCATTATCACTGCAACTGTAACCGACGCTGCACAAACGTCGCTGTCTCTGCCGCTCACGCCGGGCGTTGAATACTACATCGTTGCGGATGCGCGCGGCTATGTTCGAACGCGCCCAGCCCGATTGTCCGCGAACCAGCTGAGCCTGGACGTTTCGCTCGACCGCATCACGGATCAAAGCGGCGCTGCAATTATCCCTGCAACGCTAGACGCGGGCCAGCAGCGCATCGCGGATATGATCGACTTTGAGGCCGCAACCAGCGTCGCCCGGCACCGCCTACCTGACGACTATGTCAGCGATAGCCGTTGGAACGCAGCGCATGGCATTTGGACCTTCAGAGTAGAGGACTTCTACGCGCTGGCCCATAAAATCGAAGCTCTGCAATCCTCCGCCCCATTCCTAGCTCTGCCAAACACGATAACGATACGCCCCGGAGAGTTCGAGCTCGCCCCAAGCGCCACCTTCAAGTTGGGCCAGCACCCGGAGAATCAAACCAGAGCAAGTGGAGCCATCCTCAACTTCAAGGCGCTGAGCTTCCACCGCGCCGGAAGCGGCACAGACACAACGTTTCTAGACCAAACCAACGGCCCGATAGAAATCAGCACCGGCACACCCTTCTTCGCCAGCATTGATACAGACGCCTTCGCTAACCAAGTCGACACCCTTCTAAGTCCGACCTTGCAAAGCACCCACGACCATGCACTCGCGGCAAATACACAAACCAAAAACGCCTCTTAAATAGTGCGCGTAGACCCTTAAAAACAAAAGGAATTGAAATGGGCTTATTGAGATGGCTGTTCGGCGGCGGCGCGCGCGAGGTTGGCAATGTTGTGGAGCAGGTCGGCGGCGTGTTCCGCCCAAATGCCGAAGCCTCTGCCGCGCGTGCCCACACCTATGACAGCGCGGCGCTGGCGCAATACGCGGCCGAGTTCCACCAGCGCGCCACGCGCACGTGGTTTGATAGCCTTGTCGACGGGCTCAACCGCTTGGTGCGGCCCATCATTACCTTATCGCTGCTCGGGGTGATCCCGGCTGTTACCCTCTATCCCGAGCACGCGGCGATTTCCTTTGCGGCGCTCACGGTCTTGCCGACCGGCTATTGGGCTTTGGTGAGCATTGTGATCGGGTTTTATTTCGGTGGTCGGATGCAGCTTAAAGCTCAAGACTTTGAGCGTTCTGTCAACGATGCCGTCACCCGCGCGCCAGCGGCGATCAAAACTATGGAAGACCTTAGAAGCAATCTCTTGAGCGACGCAGGCGACGCTGCTGAGACAAAGCAAAGCGTTTCTCAGAAACAGTGATTATCCTTGGCGCTTTCCGCCATGCCAGACCGGTCCCCGTTGCGTGCAAAGCGCAGGCGCGCTAGAGCAGAGTGCAGCAGCGAAGCGGGGAGGGACCATGGCAACGGCATTTGTGTTTCCGGGACAGGGCGCGCAGACAATTGGCATGGGGCGGGCCTTGGCCGAGACCTATCCTGCTGCACGCGCAGTATTCGATGAGGTGGATGCGGCACTAGGCGAATCTTTGAGCTCCCTCATTTGGGATGGCGATTTGGAGACGCTGACGCTGACGCAAAATGCGCAGCCTGCGCTTATGGCAACATCTCTGGCGGCTATGCGCGCGCTGGAGACCGAGGGCGTCTCGATCCAAGATGCAAAATTTGTAGCCGGTCATTCTCTGGGCGAATATTCGGCGCTCGCGGCCACCGGCGCGCTGAGCGTCACCGACACCGCGCGGCTGCTCCGCACGCGCGGGCAAGCCATGCAAGAGGCGGTGCCGGTTGGGACGGGCGCAATGGCCGCGCTGCTTGGCTTGGATTTTGACGCCGCTTCCGAGGTTGCCGCCGAAGCGGCGCAGGGCGAGGTTTGCACTGCCGCAAATGACAATGATCCAACACAGGTTGTGATCTCTGGGCATAAAGCCGCCGTGGAGCGCGCCATAGAAATCGCCAAAGGGCGCGGGGCCAAGCGCGCGATGCTCCTTCCGGTCAGCGCCCCTTTTCATTGCAGCTTGATGGAGCCTGCCGCCCAGGCCATGGCGCAGGCGCTTAGCCGGGTAGACATTGCGGAGCCAGCCGTTCCCGTCGTTTCGAACGTGCGCGCCGAGGCGGTCAGCAGCGCGTCGTTGATCCGCAATTTGCTGGTTGAGCAGGTCACTGGCTCTGTGCGGTGGCGCGAGAGCGTTCTTTGGATGGCGGGCCAAGACGTGACCGAGATTTGGGAGATTGGCGCGGGCAAAG
>CAYWNJ010000385.1:0-3048 GCA_964459535.1 uncultured Rhodobacterales bacterium | reverse complement strand
ATCCGGTTTGCCCACCACATAGGGGCGGCAGCCAAAATACCGGTCGCAGAAAATCCGCAGATTGAAAACAACACGCGGGACGGTCGAGCTGATGATCACATCGCTGATCTCAACGTCCAGCTTTTCAAAGGCCATGAGGGTCGAGAGCCAAACATAGTATTGATCCGCGGTGCGCTGCCACTCGGTCGAGGTGCGCCAAGTGCCGATAAAGCGCTCCCCGTCCCAGATCGCAAAGACGGTGTTCGTGTTGCCGCAATCAATGGCCAAAAGCATGGCGCACTCCCTAGAAAAAGACGTCTGCCGCTGCAAGCGCGACCGTCCCCTTCGCTGTCTTTAAGATAAGCGCACCGGTCTCGTCCACGCCTTCAAACCTGCCTTGCCAGCTTTCCCGCATAGAGCGCGCGGTCAATGTCTCGCCCAGCTTAGCCGCGCGCTCTAGCCAAGCGCTTCGGATCGGCGCAAAGCCATAGGTTCTGAACGCAGCCTCCTGCCGGGCATAGGCCGCTGCGAGAGCCTCTAGAAAGACCTCAGGCGACGGGCAGTGCCCCAAAGATCCTCTCAGCGCGATGGGCGGGACAGCGCCAGCCTCGACCGCCTCAGCCTCGGGCACTTGGGCCAGGTTGACACCAAAGCCAATGGCCAAATGATCTTGCCCAAGTCCTTCGAGCAGAATGCCAGCAAGCTTACCACCGTGAAGCAAGACGTCGTTGGGCCACTTTAGAGAAAATGGCGCGGCCTGGCCAGTCACCCCCACCAGCGCGTCATGCAAGGCCAGCGCAGCGACAAACGAGCGGAGCGCGCGGCGCGCGGGCGGCTCGGTGAGCGGCAGCAGCAACGTCGCGGCAAAGTTACCTGCTGGCATGATCCAGGGCCGCCCGCGCCGCCCGCGCCCTGTGCTCTGTTCTCGGGCTAAGATCCAGGTCGGACCAGAGACGGGTACCAGACGCGCCGCCTCGGCCATCGTACTGTCAACGCGCGCCAAGATGTGACGGGCATATCCCTCGGGCCACGCAGGGTCAGTTGACAAGCGCTGCTGCCGCCGCAGATGCCGCGCCCTCGACCCCGAACATATTGACCAGTCCAAGAACCATCGCCGCCGCCGACGCGATCAAAAGACCTGAAAGCAATGGGGATCGCCCGCTATCATCCAAACCTTGCTGCTCTTCATCGCCAAAATACATGAAGAAAACAATGCGTAGATAGTAATAGGCACCGATGACGGATGCGATAACCCCGGCAATAGCCAGCCAGACCAAGCCACCCTCATAAGCCGCGCGCAGCACATAAAGCTTTCCAAAGAACCCAAGCATCGGCGGAACCCCGGCGAGAGAGAACAAAAGCACCAACATCGCAAAGGCTCTACCCGGGTTGCGGCGGGCATACATATTAAGAGCTCCGATATCCGTGACCGGCGCGCCGTCCCGCTCCATCATCAGGATAAAGGCGAATGTGCCTATATTCATGGTCAGATAGATCGCCATATAGACCAGCATCGCCTCGACCCCAAGCGCGGTCCCCGCCGCGAGGCCCATCAGCGCATAGCCCATATGCGCAATCGAAGAGAACGCCATCAGCCGCTTAATGTTCGTCTGACCAATCGCCGCGACGGCCCCAAGAAACATCGAAAGCACCGACAAAAGCGCCATGACCTGCTGCCAATCCGCGATTGCCCCGCCAAACGCGTCATGCATCACGCGTGCAAAGAGCGCCATCGCCGCAAGCTTGGGCGCGGTGGCGAAAAACGCTGTGATCGGTGTTGGCGCACCCTCATAGACATCCGGGGTCCACATATGGAAGGGCACAGCCGATACCTTGAACGCAAAACCCGCCATCAAGAACACAAGCCCCAAGAGAAGCCCGAGCGAGACGTCCTCTTGCGCCACCGTAACAATGCCCGAGAAGAGCGTTGTGCCCGCATAGCCATAGACCAGCGAGGCGCCATAGAGCAGCAAGCCCGAGCTGAGCGCGCCCAGTACGAAATATTTCAGCCCGGCTTCGGTGGATTTAACGCTATCGCGGCGCAGCGCGGCCACGACATAGAGCGCGAGCGATTGCAACTCGAGCCCCATATAGAGCGCCATCAGATCCCCTGCCGAGACCATCACCATCATGCCAACGACGGCCAACGCGATCAGCATCGGATACTCAAATTTAAGGATGCCGCGCCGCGCCATATACCCTTCGGACATTAGCAGAACGGCAGCAGCCGAAAGCAGAATCGCCACTTTGGCAAAGCGCGCAAACGCGTCATCAACGAACATCCCGCCAAAGGCTACATTGCTCCCAGCCCCTGCACTCGCGATCCAAACCGCAAGCGCACCGAAGAACGCCGCCGTCGTCCAGGTCAAGGGCGCAGCCATATCGTCCTTGCCGGTATAGACTGCCCCAACAAGACCCAGCATCGCGTAGACCGCGAGCAAGATCTCAGGAAGGATGATGGTCAGATCCGCCGCCATTGTGCGCCCCCTATTTTGACGCCAATTGCACTGCGGTGTCTGCCGCAGCCAAGGCCGTATCGTAAGTCCCTACCAGCGCCGCAACCGAGGGGCCGATGATGTCCAGAACCAGCGCAGGGTAAACACCCAAGAGCAATGTCATCACGACAAGCGGTGCAAAGATCGCTTTCTCACGCCGGGTCATGTCGCTGATCGACTTCAGACTTTCTTTGATCAAATCGCCCAAGACGACTTTCCGGTAGAGCCAAAGCGCATAGGCCGCCGAGAAGATCACACCGCTCGTTGCGACCACAGCCACCCAGGTATTGACCTGAAAGATGGCCATCAGCGTCAGGAACTCGCCCACAAACCCAGACGTGCCCGGCAACCCAACATTGGCCATGGTGAACAGCATAAAGATCAGCGCATAGGCGGGCATTCGGTTAACCAACCCTCCATAGGCATCAATCTCGCGCGTGTGCATCCGGTCATAGATCACCCCAACGCAGAGGAAGAGCGCGCCCGAGATAAACCCATGGCTTATCATCTGGAAAATGGCCCCATCAACGCCCTGCTGATTGCCCGCAAAGATGCCCATCGTGACAAAGCCCAT
>CAYWNJ010000384.1:0-3055 GCA_964459535.1 uncultured Rhodobacterales bacterium | reverse complement strand
TACGCGCCGCCCGTGGGGGCGGTCGGCGCGTTGCCATCCTGCGGATGGCTGGGGGCTAAGCGGGTACAGGATCAAAATCTAGTTGTCAGGCTATATGTTTGAAGCGGCCATTCTCAGATTTAAGATAGGACGCTTCGCGACAAGCTTGTATGAACTGCAACTTGATGAGCCGAAAAGGAGCGCGCGACCTACGCTGTCTCGTTGCAATGTCGGCGAAAGGCGCGCTTTAGCATGTCCAGCTCGGCGCGCAGCAAATCGACCTCGGCGCGAATATCCTCGCCTAAGGCTTCGCCAACCAAGAGGGTAAAGCTGGCGAGCGTTTCGCCATCTGGTTCGTGGATGACCAAAAAGGTCTGAACCCCATCCGCAATCGCGGTGCTTGGGATCTTAACGTCCAGCGCCCATGCGCCTGCGCCGCGCCTCTCCATGCGGAGGCTTTCGACACTCTCACCCAGGTGCTGGACGGTGATTTTCGGCATGTCCCGATCTGCACTGGATATAGTGGCGGACCAAAGACCGTCTTGAATACCAATAGGGGTGACGACTGGAAGGCTCATATTGTTCTCTATAGCGGCGCGCGGGGTCTGCGCGATAAGGTCACATCTCGAAGCGTGATCTGGTTCATCTCGGGCCCCTCAAAGATCAGATCAATCCAAGCCTTGTCCACCCGTTTTTCGTTCATACTGGAATAGGCAAGATCAAACTCTACCGCGATCGCATCTTTGCCAAGGGGCAATTCTCGAACGATTTGCTCGGTGTTCGGGCCATGGCTGATGTTCAGACGGGCAAAGATCTCAAGCGGTTTTTCAAACTCGACCAGCGCGGCCATGCTTAGAAGGTGCGAGCGCTTAAGGCCCTCAATCGCCTCATTGGGCAGGTCAATCACAAGCGACAGAAACGAGCCATCAAAGCGAAACACATCCATCCGCACGCCATAAGGCGCAAGATCATGCGCGCGTGTGTTGCGGATTTGCCGGAGGGTCAATTCCGACGACACACAATCGTGAAAGACGGTCACGTCCTCGCCAAGCTTTGATCGCGTCTCCGCCGAGGACATGCCTGGGCTTGGCAAGGCTCCGCGCCACAGGCCCGGGCGCCAGGCCCAGTCTGCATTATGGGGCTTTTCGATGGAGCTTGAGCCAATGGACGGCAGCGCCAGCCGATCATCTGCAATATGGATCAACCGATCAAGATGCGCGCGGGCGGCGCGCGCATAGCTCCGCTGCACTCTCAGCGCAGGCAGCGCCTCCTGCTCCGCATTGCGCGCCAGGCGCGCCCAGCGCCGAATCGCGCGACGATGAAAGATGCGCTGCCAAAGACCCAAAGACTTATTTTGCATGGATGTTTGGTGCCTCAAAGCTTGATCTGCATCTTCTTTACAGCAAATCGCTTAGGAAAATAAACTCATCAACCTTTGTGAGAGCGAGGTTTGGGTATCAGAGGTCTCTGCACCCGCGTCATTTTGCAGATTATCGCGCTGCAACCCCTGCATGATTTCATCCAGAAACTCTGCGCCGGGTTGCCTGGTCAGAGAACTGTTTTCAGGCGCATAGATCGCCAATCCGACGGCGAAATCATTGATCTCGCCCATGCCGCGCCAGTAAATCTCGGAAAATCCGGGCTGCAATGGCGCGCCGCGCAGACGGGCCAAGATCAAACCCTCTGTTTGGTGAGCGTCCAACAATTCGCTCTCTGCGGCCAAGCTGGTTGCATCCCCAGACAGCGCCGCCCCTGCAAGCGGTGCGAGGCTGATCGTCACCAGCGCGAGCGCGGCGTCATGAACATTGGCCGTGTCGCCCAGCGTATCGCAGCGCGCGATGGCGGCAAAACGCGCGCGCAGGCTGCGCGGATCAATGCAATACCCGTCAGGGGCCGCGACGCGCACCGCGCCGCGAGCAAGCTCGGCTTGCCTTAGGGGCGGCGCGTCTTGGCCAGGGCCGCCTAGACCCTCTGCGCATCCGGCCAAGCCAATCAGAGCAAAAAGGCTAAAGCGCCATATAGTCATGCCGCTCTGCCTGACCGCCGGGATGGGTGACCGCACCCTTATAGGTCGCGCCAACTTGCTGCGCGTACTTCCATAAAGCGCCCGAAGCATAGATCGTCTCGCGCGGGCCTGTCCAAGCGGCTTTGCGCGTTGCAAGCTCCTCTTCGGACAAATCGACCGAAAGCTCACCATTGACCGCGTCAATCGTGATCACATCGCCCGTTTGCAGCAGCGCGATGGGCCCCCCGTGCGCCGCCTCTGGACCGACATGCCCCACGCAGAAACCGCGGGTTGCGCCGGAAAAGCGGCCATCGGTGATTAGTGCAACTTTCTTGCCCATCCCCTGGCCCGAAAGCGCCGCTGTCGTCGCCAGCATTTCGCGCATTCCCGGCCCGCCAGAGGGGCCTTCATTGCGAATGACAATGACCTCGCCCTCTGCGTAAGCGCGCTTCTGCACAGCCTCAAAGGCGTCTTGCTCGCATTCAAAGACGCGGGCAGGGCCAACAAAGCGTTGATGCTGCTGCTCAATCCCGGCGACTTTCACAATAGCCCCCTCGGGCGCGAGATTGCCTTTTAGGCCGACAACGCCGCCGGTCTGGGTGATCGGTGTTTCGATGGCATGAATAACTTTGCCATCTGCCTCATAGGCAACGCGGTCCAGCTCTTCGCCCATGGTGCGGCCAGACGCGGTCATGCAATCCTCGTGAATAAGCCCGGCCTTGCGTAGCTCTTTCATCACGACATAGACGCCGCCGACCTCATAGAGGTCCTTGGCCACATATTGGCCCCCTGGTTTGAGATCGACAAAATAGGGCGTGTCGCGGAAAATCTCGCACACATCATCCAGATAGAACTCAATCCCCGCCTCATGCGCCATAGCAGGCAGGTGCAGCCCTGCATTGGTGGAGCCCCCCGTACAGGCCACCACCCTGGCCGCATTCTCAAAGGCTTCACGGGTGCAAATGTCGCGGGCGCGGATGTTCCGCTCGATCAGGGTCATAACCGCCGCGCCGGAGGCTTCGGCATATTGATCGCGGCTTTCATAAGGTGCAGGCGCGCCCGACGAGTTGG
>CAYWNJ010000383.1:0-3060 GCA_964459535.1 uncultured Rhodobacterales bacterium | reverse complement strand
TTCGGATTGCGAGCACTTTGGTGCTGCTTGCGGTTTTGGGTGTGATCCTGGCCTATTATCTCGCGGCGCGCTCGCTGCCCGACTATAACCGGACCGTCGAGGTTACAGGCCTGACGGCAAATGTCGAGATTGTGCGCGACAATGCGAATGTCCCGCATATCCTGGCTCAAACCGACGAGGATGCGTTCTTTGGTTTAGGGTTTGCGCACGCGCAGGACCGGCTGTGGCAGATGATGACGCTGCGGCGAACAGCTCAGGGGCGCCTATCAGAGATTTTTGGCACGCAAACAGTCGAAACCGACAGCCTGATGCGCCGTCTTGATATCTATGCGCTCGCGCGCCAGTCGGTCGAAGCGCAAAACCCACGAACGGCGCAAGCATTGCGCGCCTATGCGGCTGGTGTGAATGCGCGGATCAAGCAGATCAATGAAGAGGCACTGGGGCGCGGTGCGCCAGAGTTCTTCCTCTTCAATGCCGATATCGCGCCTTGGCATCCTGCAGACAGCATTGCTGTCAGCAAACTTATGGCGGTGCAACGTAGCGGGCATTTGGACGCTGAGATTTTGCGCGCCCGTTTGTCCCTGGCTTTGCCCGAGCCCGAGCTTCTGGTGGATATTATGCCAGACGCACCGGGTAGCGGGGTCGCGGCGCTGCCCGAATACGCAGCCTTGGTGCCGGGCGTTCGAACCGAGATGGCCTGGCACGCGGATGCACCGCACCCGCTTTCCCCATTTCAACCCTATAAGCTAAGCGGGGCGTCAAATGTATGGGCGGCAGCGCCGTCACGCTCGGCCTCGGGAGGGACTTTGCTGGCGAATGACCCGCATTTTACCCTTAGCGCGCCAACCCTGTGGTATCTGGCACGCTTAGAACTGAGCACGGGCGGGGTGATTGGCGGGACCATTCCTGGCTTGCCGATGGTCATTGTCGGTCGCTCGGATCGGCTGGGCTGGGGGCTGACAACCGCCTTTGTGGATGATCAGGACCTCTTTGTCGAAGAACTCAACCCTAATGATCCCGAGCAATATCGTACTCCCGAAGGCTGGGCGCGGTTCAAAACGCGCCCGTCTATCCTGCGCATCCGCAATGCCGAGCCGATCACCCTAACCCTGCGATGGACGCAGAACGGACCGGTCCTGCCGGGGCGGGTCAAAAATCTGCGCACGATTACACCGCCGGGCCATGTTATGGCGCTGAGTGCAACGCTGCTGAGCCCAGAGGACACAAGTATCGAGGCGGGCCTTGGCCTGATGTATGCTCAAAGCGTTGCTGAGGCGATCACCGCATCGACCCGGCACATCGCTCCGGCCTACAATCTTGCGATCGCGGATCATCAGAGCATCGCGCTTAAGACAATTGGCACCGTGCCCCGCCGCGATGCGCGGCATCAAAGCCAAGGGCGCTTGCCCAGCTTTGGCTACAACCCGCATAACCGTTGGCAAGGAGCGATGGCCTATGTCTCGAACCCCGGCTTTGTCGCGCCGCTGGGGGGGATCTTGGGCAATACAAACAACAAAACGGTTGAGCGGCCCTTCCCCAATCATATCAGCTTTGACTGGGGCGATACGCAGCGTATCCAGCGTTGGTCCAAACTGATGCAATCGCGGCAAGTGCACACCCGAGATAGCTTTGTCGAAGCGCAGCTTGATACGGTCTCTTTCGCCGCGCGCTCGCTGCTACCGCTCATTGGCGCCGAGCTTTGGTTCACGGGAGAGGCCGCGCCTGACGGGACAGCAGAGCGCCAGCGTCAAAGGGCACTCAGTCTGCTGTCGGAATGGAATGGCGAGATGAACGAGCATCTGCCCGAACCTTTGATCTACGCCGCCTGGCTGCGCGCTCTGCAAGACCGCCTGATCCGGGACGAGCTGGGCGCGATGGCGGATGCGCTCACCCATGTAGAGCCACTCTTTATCGAGCGGGTCTTCCGCGATGTGGAGGGGGCGGCGCGTTGGTGCGATGTCCGCCAATCCGCCCCGGTCGAGACCTGCCCCGAGATGGCGCGCTATGCGCTGGACGATGCGCTGATTTGGATCTCCGAGACCTATGGGACGGAGTTGGAAACACTCCGCTGGGGCGATGCGCATCAGGCGACCCATGATCACCAAGTGCTGCGCAATGTTCCGCTGCTTAGATATTTCGTGAATATCCGGCAGAGTACGTCGGGCGGAGACCACACGTTGCAACGCGGGCTTACCCGTGGCGGTAAAGGTGCTGCTGCGTTTGAAAATGTTCACAGCGCAGGATATCGCGGCGTTTATGATTTCGCGGATCCCTCGAGCTCAGTCTATGTAACGGCAACGGGCCAGTCAGGGCATCTGTTCTCACGCCACTATGACGATCTTGCCCAGCTTTGGCGGCGCGGTGAGTATATTCCCATGTCCCTGGACATTGGCCTTGCCCGCGCCGCCTCTGTCGGGGTCACCATACTTAAACCTCGTCCATGAGCCATGTGTCGAAAGCGGGCGTGAAAGCTAGCATCAAAGAAAATGACGTTTCTGCCATGATCACGCTTAGCGGTTGAGGAAAAGTTCTGGAAGGTCTTGTGGACACCATCGTCGCGCTTGGGCTTGTCGTTCATGGCTACCTTGAGGGCTGGATACTTGCTGTATTCGCCGTCGTGATCGCCTTGGACCTTTATCTCAGCAAAAATAGCAAGCTAATGTTCTACTTGCTCATCTTCCAGATTTTTGGGCTTTGTGCCGGATATTTATGGACGATGTGGGTATTCTATCAACAGGATGTCGCAGGCCCATGGGTCTGGGCGATGATCGTTGGCGGATGGACGGTATACGTGACAGTGGTGCATCTTTGGTACATTCTTAGATCGGTAGGCTTTCGCCGTTAGTCATCCTATCTTAGGTCCACGCACCGAGCACGTCCCAACAAAGCGATAATCTGCTTCTAAAATGACCACCCTGTTGTTTAACAAACCCCATGGGGTTCTACCCCAATTCAGCGATAAGAGCGCTACGCCGCGTCCGACCTTGGCGGATTATATCGACATACCGGATGTCTACCCCGCTGGTCGGCTTGATCGGGATAGCGAAGGGTTAATGGTCC
>CAYWNJ010000382.1:0-3061 GCA_964459535.1 uncultured Rhodobacterales bacterium | reverse complement strand
AATGGCGCGGCTTGGCTCTTCGGATCCGGTCGAGCTGCGCACAGACATGGACGGCCTGAGCGCGGGCTTTGACCTGACGCATTTTGGCACGGCGCCGACAAAGTTCGATGTTGCGGATGTTTACCCCCTGACAGGCCGCTATTTGGCCGGGCTAGAGTTTGACGCGGTTTCGCAGGATATCGCGGCAATTGGCGTGCCAGAGCCGCTACGCCAGCAGTTCTGGGAGGTCTGCCGCGAGAATATCACGACTCTCAAAGACCTCGAAACCTGGTGGTCTTTGATGCAAAATGGCGCCGCCCCCCTAATTGACGACGAAGACGCCGCATTTGTTGCCGAAGCGATGACGCTTTTGCCCGCGCGCCCTTGGGATGCGCAGACATGGGGCGCGTGGACCAGCGCGGTCAAGTCAGCAACAAACCGTAAGGGCCGGGCACTCTTCATGCCACTGCGCAAGGCGTTGACCGGCCAAGCGCATGGCCCGGATATGGCGCTTTTGATGCCGCTTTTGCAGAAGATTGGGAGCAACGAGTAGAGATAACAGGACCCGACTTTCCGCTCAACATGGACTGCATCCAATGCCTGACTACACGCGCTTTGCCATCTACTATCTTCCGCCAGAGGGGGCGCTTGCGACATTTGGCGCCCAGTGGCTCGGCTGGGATATCGAGCGGGGTCAAACACATCTTCAATTCGACGTGGAGGGGCTTGATGAAATTGTAGCCACTCCCAAGAAATATGGGTTTCACGGCACATTAAAGCCACCGTTTCGCCTGGCCACGGGTACAACGCGCGCTGAGTTAGAGCAGGCGATCGCCGCCTTGGCAGCTACACTCGCCCCGGTCGAGTTTGAAGCTTTGTCAGTTGCAAAGCTTGGCCGCTTTCTAGCGCTTATACCCGAAGGCGATACCACCGCGCTGGCCGATCTTGCCGCGCAGCTTGTTACAAAACTAGATCGCTTCCGCGCCCCGCCATCGCAGCCAGAGCTTGACCGCCGCCGCGCCGCCGGTTTGACCCCGCAGCAAGAGGCTAATTTGTTGGCCTGGGGCTACCCTTATGTCATGGACGCCTTTCGGTTTCACCTTACGCTCAGCGGGAAGCTTTCTAAGGCGCAGTTCCAGGTCGCGCAGGAGGCACTTGAGCACCATCTGCCACCGTTACCAGTTCCCTTCAAAATCGCGCAAATTGCATTGGCCGCAGAGCGCAGACATGGCTATTTTGAAACTATACGCCGCTTTGAGCTTTTGGGCTAAGTCCGGAGTACTTTGGGCTTTATTCTTAACGCCAGCAGCAATGAAATAATCGCAAAATAGGCCAGTGGTTCAATTTGGAACCCCTTTGCCAGCCAAACAAAATGGAGCGCGCCAAGAAACGCAATCAAATAAGTCAGCTTATGGAGTTTATGCCAGGCACCTCCAAGCTTTCGCACCGATAGCCCGTTTGATGTCAACGCAAGTGGTATCATCAAAACGAATGCAAGCATCCCCACGGTAATATAGGGCCGTTTGACAATATCGGCCCAAATCTGCGCCCAGATACCGACGTCAAGCACCAACCACACCAACAGATGCAAACAGACATAAATAAAAGCCAACAGCCCAATCGCACGTCGAAATTTCAGAAAGTTCAAACCGAAGAAGCGCCGAAGCGGCGTGATCGCAAGCCCCACAACTAAAAGCTGAAGCGCAAACTCGCCCAGCTCGTGCTCCAGCGCTTTTATTGGTTCTCGTCCAAGACCGCCGGTCTGAGCCTGATACAAAAGCCACGGAACGGGAAGCAGGCAGACCAAATAAATAGCCCAAGTCGGTATCAAGCGTGCTAAGTGATTAATTCGGTCTCGAACCATAATGCTGACTTCTTTAGGTTATCATAGACGGCATGTTTTTGACCCAGAGCCATGCCGCTGTCACCGCTCAAAACCGACAAAACGCGCCAAGTGCCGACACCGACAAGGGGCGAGCTTTCCAAACAACGACGAGGCTCTGCATTCTGGACGCCTTGTCAAATTCCTGTGGCCGCACGCTGTGCTCCCTCCGAAATCGCAGCGCGCAGGCGCTTTTCAAGGCTCTTTTGCTTTGAGGCTGAATGATATTTCAGCCCAAATGTATCCTTGACATAGAATGTATCGACGGCTTGCTCGCCATAGGTCGCGATGACGGCATTGGCGATATAGACATTCGCTTCGGTCAGCGTCCGCGTCAAATCATGCAGCAGACCTGGCCGATCACGGGTATCAACCTCAATGATCGTATATATGTCCGAGCCATCATTATCGAAAGTTATATGAGTTGGAACCCGGAACGCCTTTTCGCGCTTTTTGACTTTATCGCGATCTATAATCGCGTCGCGGGTAATCACCTCGCCCCTCAGCGTTTTCTCGATCATCTTACGCAGACGGGGCAGGCGGGCCGCCTCATAGGGGTTACCCTCCGCGTCTTGGATCCAAAACGCATCCGTCACCAAACCGTCTTTGGTTGTATAGCTGCGCGCATCGACCACATTAGCCCCCACAAGCGCCAGGGCCCCGGTAAGCCGGGCAAAAATCCCTGGATGATCCTCCATTGCGAAACACGCGCGCGTCGCGTCTCGGTCCTCATCTGGATGAAGGTCTATCGTAATCGCGCCCGGCGTGAGCTCCCGCAGAAGACGCGCAAAGACGATATGCGCCGTGACATGCAGATTTTGCCAATAGGGGTTGTAATGTCGGCCAATCTCGACATCCAAATCCTCCTTGCTCCAGTCGGATAGCCCCTTGCGAAGCGCGCGCTTAGCCTCAGCCCCGCGATTTTCGCGATTGAGCGCTTCCATCCCATCTTCAAGGGCGCGCTTGGTTTGACGGTAAAGCGCGCGGATCAGAACCGCCTTCCAGTTGTTCCACGTCGCGGGCCCGACCCCGCGAATATCGCACACGGTTAGAACACAGAGCAGATCAAGCCGCTCCACCGTCTTAACCGCTTTGGCAAAATCACGAACTGTGCGCGGGTCCGCGATATCCCGCTTTTGCGCCATGTCCGACATCAGCAGATGATAGCGCACCAACCATTCTACCGTTTCCACCTCATCC
>CAYWNJ010000381.1:0-3078 GCA_964459535.1 uncultured Rhodobacterales bacterium | reverse complement strand
GCCAGATCAGCGGTCTTGGCTTCAATCGCGGCCAGCTCTTCTTTCCAGCCTGCGACAAGCGCGGTTGCTTTGTCTTCCACACCCATGACCGTGCCCAGACGCATCACATCGCCGAACAGCAGGTCCATACTGGCCTCGGGGCGGTTCTTGTCGAGATGCACGCAGCTTTCGGTGAGAATCATTGTCTTGATGCCAAAGGGGGCAAGCGTGTCAGGCGTGACATCGCCACCCGGCTTCATGCCGTAATACCAGCCTGCAAAGAACATTTGCGGGTTGGCCGACAGCAGGTTCTCCATGGTTGGATACTTTGGTGCAAGCTCTGGAATATCACCACGCAGCTCGTCAAAGTCGGCACTGGTTTTGTACCAACCGGTAATGCCGGTCAGGCCGACAATCTTGTCCTGCAGACCAAGGGCAAAGGCCATGTCAGTCATGTTCATGTCATGCACGACGATACGCTCTGGCGCAGCGTCAAAGATCAGTGGCTCGCCACAATTGTCGACCGTGATGTCGGCGGCAGCGCTGGTCGCGTGCGCAGCCAGGACGGCTGCGAACCAGATGTATTTCATTGTTGAAGGCTCCTGTTTAGGGTTGGATCAGAAGTATTGCGAATATCCAGCGCTGCGATGGTCCGGTCCTCGTGCTGGAATTGGAGGAACGGGACACCAAAGGTGTCCTCGATAAGATCTGGGGTCAGAACGTCGCCTGCGGGACCAAAGCGGGTCAGGCGCGTGTCTTTCAGAAGGGCTACGTGCGTCGCAAATTCCGGAATGAGAACAAGATCATGCAGGACCATGATCACCGTGACGCCCAACCCCGCGACCAAGGACAGCATGCGGCCCTTGGCGTCCGGGTCAAGGTGATTGGTCGGCTCATCTAGGAAAAGGATGGACGGGTTTTGTGCAAGCGCGCGCGCGATATGCGCCCGTTGACGCTCGCCCCCCGAAAGCACGGCCATCTTCTTGGTGGCCAGTGGCATCAGGCCCGTCAGGGTCAGCGTGTGATCCAGTGCTTTAGCGTGTTCGGCGGCGGATCGGTCGGCTTGAATGGGGATCTGGCCAAGCGTGACGTACTCGCGCAGCGTCAAACGACCATCGGGCATGTCCTGCTGGCCCACAACGGCAATCAGACGCGCGCGTTCGGCGGCTGGCATCGTAGTGAGGTTCCGATCGCCAATTAGAATTTCACCGCGGGTTGGGCCGTTGATCCCACACAACACGTTCAGAAGCGTCGTCTTGCCAGAGCCATTCGGCCCCGCGATGGCCAGGATTGCCCCTTGCTCCAGCTCAAAGGACGCACCCTGAAGAAGGACGGTGCCACTTGAAGCGACGCTCGCGACATCGCGTACTGACAAAGCAACGCTCATGAACCCGCCTCCGGAAGTACGGAGCAGAGGTTTGAAAACGCAGGACAAAACCCGATGAATGAAATAGCTGGGCTAGTTCTGAGGTAAGTTACCATCGCCCGCTCCACACGTTGCCGAGTGCGGGCGGAAAGGTCCAACTATGTCATGACGCGTTTCGCGTACCATCAAAGCCTCCTTCCAGGACACCCCGCCTGGGTCAGTTAACACTTTGCAGACATCTTCCAATGTCGCGTGATGGCAGGTCTCCTGACTTGCGGATCAATGCTCACCCAAACCTTCCCAGGCTTTTGCCCAGTGGTCTTTTTCGGGGTCGCTCACCGCCTACAGTTGCGGGGACAGTCACGGATTTGACGCTTTTATGAACGCGTCGCACCGTGTTCCCATTTCATCTCGCCGACTCAGCGGTCTTTGAGAACCATCGCGTGCAGTTAACGGGTTCTTAGAAAAATGGTCAATGACCCAAAGGTCTGGCCGCTTAGAACAACGCCCGTACAACAGCGGTCAGGTTTGATGGGCCATACTGTAGAAATTAATTCTTGTGCCAGATGTCAGTTTTGGTGAAGGATTTTCGATATTGGTTGGGGTGTGAGGTTGCGGCTTTGTGTTCGGGCAGCCCACGTTTGAAATCCTCCCCTCTCGTGGCATCGCTTCGCGATGCGATGCCGGGCAGTGCATCGCCCGAATGTGCGACTTCTGAGCCCAAACGTGCTTTGGTTCGAGCGGGCGTTTCTGACCGACGATGCAGCCCTTGCTCCAAGCAGGGCACAGAGCGCGAATGGCAGGTAAGTTTGGTGTTTCCATGACTGATCCTCAGATCCGTCATGCCCACCCACAACGACAACCCGATGTTGACCAACGCAATGTATCACAGGATGCTGCTCTACCTTCGAGGTCCGCAAGGAGCCCAAAGTTACGTCATGCTGCGCTATGGTTTAACGGCTGCTATGCGCAGGGAGCGGGCTTTGCAAAGTCAAAAGTCGGTATCTTCGCGATAGCTATGGGCGGATGTGGCACTGGTGAAGCGACAGGGAAGAAAGCGGCGGGGAAACCGCTTCCTCAGGAAGCTCTTCTGTGGTGGGATATCCTTGATCAACTAGGAGTTAATGTGTTGCCGAAAATTGGATACCTCAGCGAAGATCGCCTGCAAAATATCCCCAAGCGACACTGGGCAGCACACGAATTTTCTTTTTATCTTCAAGATCTTATTGCGGACTTAACTTATACAGCCGAACAGATCGGTGCTGGACACATACACATCAAACTTGAGACGGAAAGAGACATCGCAGCATTAAAGGCAGCTTCAAACCCAATTGATTTTCTTTCTGCTACCGGCAGGGCAGATGAAGAACGCAGATTAATGGTTAATCACATTTGTGCTGCTCTATTTCCGGATATGCTGCACTTTATTCATGCAGGCCTAACCGCTTTGGAAAAGCGGAAGTTCACACTTGCGTTTGCATGTTTTAGAAAGCCTTTTAATGAGGGTTTGCCTCTCGTTGCGTTGCTATGTGCAGATGAAAAAGACTTCTTCATGAAGTTCAAAAATGATCCCGTCAGTTTTCTTGATGGTGGCAACTTTAACCGTCGAACCAAGAGGCTAGCAATCGAAGCAGCGATTGCGAAATGTTCAGATGCAAGCTTCATGTCTGCGGATGTGCTGTATACATATTTATTCGATTTCAAAAATGCCTCTGGATTCGCTGGGCTTTTCG
>CAYWNJ010000380.1:0-3083 GCA_964459535.1 uncultured Rhodobacterales bacterium | reverse complement strand
AAGAGGTCTATTCGATCACATCCAAGACCATCTAGAGCGTGGCACCCTCTGGCGCGCTCTAATATAACAGGGCGCATGATGGAGCGTATGCAAATTCTGATGGGGGTTTATGAAGGGCAGGACTATTTGCCTACCCAGCTTCAAAGCATCGCGGATCAAAGCTTCGGCGATTGGCATCTTTTGGTCAGCGATGACAGCCACAGCCCGGCAAGCAAGGCCTATATCCACCGCTTTGCCGCACAATCCGCGCAAACTGTGCAGATCCTCACCGGCCCTCAGAACGGTTTTGCAGCCAATTACCTGCACCTGCTGCACCATGCCACCCCCGGCCCCCTCGCTTTTGCGGATCAAGACGATTTATGGCTGCCAGAAAAGCTGGCGCGGGCACAGGCCGCCTTGGACCGCATACCGGCGCATCAACCCGCCCTATATTGCGCACGGGTCTGGCCCTGGGATGGCACGCAAAACGCCGCGCAAAATCCACATCTGCGCCCGCCCCCCCTCGCCCCTTTGCGGCGCCCTCCTGGGTTTCGCAACGCACTGATCGAGAATATCGCCATGGGCAATACAATTGTATTGAACCCGCGCGCCGCTGCTATCGCGCGCGAGATGGCCCAAACGACCCAGATGGTCTTTGCCCATGATTGGTGGCTTTATCTGCTCATCACTGGGATCGGCGGAACAGTGATACGAGATGATGCCGCGCCCGTGCTGCTTTACCGGCAACACCCGAAAAATGCGATTGGATCCGGCCAAGGGATCGGCGCTCAAATGCGCCGTAAGCGGGCCGTGCTGCAAGGGGCATTTGCGCAGCGTTTGGCGTTGAATATCGCGGCGCTCGGACACGCTAGGCATCTGCTAACAGCAGAAAACGCCACCCTGCTCGACAGGTTTGTCGCAGCACAGCGCAGCGCTTTCCCTGCCCGTTTGACCGCGCTGCGCCAGCTTGGGCTTTACCGTCAGACCTCCCTTGGCACGGCTGGTTTTTTTGGAGCGGCGGCGCTTGGCCTCACATAGCCCCCATATCATCCTGATTGGCGGAGATGGCGGCCTCTCGGGGGTGCCTCGGCATATCTTGGCTCTCTGCCAAGCCCTTGCAGACCACGCCCGGATCACCGTGCTAAGCGCCCCTTGCCAAGGCGGTTATCAAGAAATCAAACGCCACGGGGTCGAACATATCCCCCTGCCCGGGCTTGTCAGCAGCGTCTCTCCCCTGACATGGCGGCGGGGCAAAGCAAGTTTAGCAGCATATCTTCGCGCACAGCGCCCCGATCTTGTCTGGGCCCATGCCAGAATGCCCGTGCTCTATCTGCGTCAACTTCTGCACGCTGGCCAATGGCGCCCTACCGCCTCTTGCCGGGTCGCGCTGACATATCACGGGCTGCCTTTTGGCCCGGGCCATCGCTTTGGAACGGATTTGATCAGCAAATATCTCGAAACCCGTCTGCTGGCGGCCTCCCCTCCTCTGGATCTGATATTTTTAACCCAAACGCAGCGCAAAACCATGCAAAAGGTGATCGGGCATGCAGGAACCCATCACCGCTATCATATCTTAGGCAATGCCTCATATCTTGGTGCGCCCCCGCCCCCGGTGGCCCGCACCGACACAATGCGGCATTTGGTGATGACGGGGCGTGCGGGCTGGCAAAAGAATTACTCTGCCGCCCTAAAGCTGATGCGCCATATGCCAAAAGATATCACGCTTACCTTATGCGGCGCGGGCACCCAGAGCGACCGTTTCGCAGCGCGGATGCGCGCGCTAGCGGGCCCTGCCGCACAGCGCATCATCGCGCGGGGGTCCGTAGAAGATATCCGCCCCATATTGGCAGCAGCCGATGGTTATATGCTGCTTTCGCGCTATGAGGGACAACCTATCGGAGCGCTGGAAGCCAGCGAATACGGGCTACCGCTTATTCTGGCGGATTTTGCAGGCTCGGATGAATTGAAGGCAGAGCATCCTATGGCGCTTTCCTTGGAAGGCTCTCTTTCTCAGCAAGCCCAAGCGATTGATCAGGTGCTTGACCGCTTTCTCGCAGATCGTGCCGCAATCGCCTCGCGGATCAAGGCGTTTTGGGCCGCACGTTACACGCCGCAACATTTTGCTGATGCTGCCCGGGCGCTCGTGTTGAATGAGTTTGGCTTGGCGCGCCCTAAGGGAGGAGCGTGATATCTCAGAGAAGTAGTTGCTTTATCGCACGAGTTTGGCCAAAAGCAGTGGGCGTTTAAAACGGTCATCTGATTATGCAAGATTGATCCCACACCCTTTTCTGGTTTCTTGGTGCTCACCCCCCAGCGATTTAGCGATACGCGCGGGCTTTTCTGCGCAAGCTGGAACGCGCGGCGCTTTTTGCCAAGACGCAATATGGCGCATATCTGAAGAGTCTGCTGGAATAGAGCCTGTCGTTTTTTGAGGAAATGTTTCGCGCGCGAAACATTTGGGCGGCGTACCAGCGCTTTGCGCCCCATTTCTATACCTTTCTGCAACACGAGGGAAAAACCAAACCAACTTGACTGCCCAACCTCTTGCTGAGTGGTGAAAAGCGGATGCTCCGAGAGCGCCCCTTGGACCAATGCGCCATTGTCGCGTCGACTCGCAATGAGCATAGGCAGTTTGGCCCGCTGGGCCCAGCCCAACGAGCCGATCAGGATTTTGGGACGCTGTCGGGCTTTAAGCAGCAGGACGTTGCTGGCCCATGGGCTTTGGGAAAGGTTATAGGTATTTGGTTGCTTTGTGTTCTATTCGTCCACGTTTGGTACATCGTCAAGCTGATGTCTGTGCGCAACTGAATGCTTATTGCAGTTTTTTCCCCTGTCGCTCTCGTTTTTTTGGCAAAGAGCTGCGTAGATAGTTCAGCACCTGTTGGCGCAGCTCATCGCTCATCTCTTCGCCTGAAAGGCGGAGCCAATTGCCCCCTGCCTCCCATTCCGCCCCAAGTCCTTTGGCCACGCGCTGTTTGCGCAGCGCACCTGGTTTTGGAGAAGCTTTGGGTGGGCTCAAAAGCCCAGTGAGCAGCGCCGTTTCTGTTTCCGCGCTTTCAGGCGGGGTGTCCGAGAGCGCCGCCCAAGCCCGCGGGGCCAGCTGA
>CAYWNJ010000379.1:0-3101 GCA_964459535.1 uncultured Rhodobacterales bacterium | reverse complement strand
AGCGGCCCACATCGCCGCGATAGTCATTTGGTACTTATGAGTCTACGCCCTAGCGCATAAAGGTGGGGGCGGTGCCTCCGCTTCATTGACTTCCGGGCTTCGACATAGGCTAGGTACTTCGCTTCGTGACGCCGAAAGAATGTGTCGATCAGATCGGCCAGCTTGCGCCATTGTTGCGCCTTGACGGCGGCTTCGATCCTCTTGAGATGTTTGTCCACCCAGTTCTCGGCCTTACGTTTAAGCCGCTTGCGAGCCGTTTTGTTGGCCCGACATACAGCGATTGCCTCAGGATCAACGTGCTGGCGATGCCCCTCAGCCTGATCCGCAAGCCGCTGTAAACGGAAATGAGTTGCTCCGTGTAGTACCGCGTCTTTGGCGCTCCTTTGGGCCGCAACCACCCCGGTTGCAGTCTGTCTCCCAGGCACGTTGCAGGCGTTCGGCTTGCTAATGCAATGGGCCGAGAAACAGGGCATCGCCATCGAATACATCCAGCCTGGCAAACCCCAACAGAACGCGTATATCGCGCGCTACAATCGCACGGTTCGGCATGAACGGCTGGATCAAAACATCTTTGAAACGTTAGAGAAGGCTCAGAATCAGGCCACACAATGGCTCTGAACTTACAACAATGACCGGCCCAACATGGCCATCGGAGGGATCACCCCCGCAATGAAACTGAAAACAGCCGCGTAGTTCTACGGCTGAGCCCAATTAAAAAATGGGGAGATTACCGAGGCACAAGCCTTCATAAGCCGCAAAATGATTAACCGCGGTGCTCGTTTGCAAGTGCTGCCCACCTTGCTTTCTCTGCATCGGTGGCAGGGGGCGCATGGCTGTAATCAGCAGCATCTACAGCCAAATACGACTGATACTCTTCGTCCGTATAAAAATCATCGCAGGTCAGCGCCGGCGGCAAGTTTTTGGCAGTCATCAGAATACTATTTTTCAACCAACGTCCTTTTGACATACTGATGCACTACAGGGGCCAAGAGCGTCTGGTATGGCATACCCCGTTGGAGAGCCTCGGCTTTCAGCCGGGGCAAGTCGCGGGTTTGCGCCTTTAGGCGCAGGTGGCGAAGCACGGGCAGCGTTTCACGTCGCCGTCCTCATCAGGAGGCGCATAGGTCGGTTACCCAGCTGGCGCAAAGCGTCGTGCTTTTCAGAAGCAAGAAGGCGGTTGTTTATACTTGCTTGCTCCGTCTCTTAGCTTTGAGTATACCACAGAGTGGACAGGTGGCCGAGTGGTCGAAGGCGCGCGCCTGGAAAGTGCGTAGGCGGGAGACCGTCTCGAGGGTTCGAATCCCTTCCTGTCCGCCACTGCAAATTCAACGGACGGAACTACGCCTCTAAGGTATTGTTTTTATTGATTGCATGATGATCCCAAAGGGCCCACTGAATCCGGGTCTTGGTACAAAGGACCAGGGCATGTGGGGACATCATTTAAAGCGTCGCGGGCGCTGGTGGCACTATTTCCGGGCGGTGCCGGAACGATACCGGGATGTTGAGGCCCGGCGCGAGGTTTGTTTCTCGCTCAAGACGCAGGATTTTGCAGAAGCCAAGGTGAAGGCCTCTCGGATTGGGCAATCGGTTGCATAAGCCGAGAATGGCAAAAGTCAGAAACCCACGTCAGGGGCGGAACTCCGCTGGATATGAGAAAACGATGAAGCCGGAAATGTCCATTGACGCGTTAACCACAGTTTATGCCAATAGCAGAGAAAGCAGGCAGAAAGCCAAACCCATTGGTTGAGCTTGGCGTTGCGGACTTGAGAATCCACAATCTCAGCCCAAGAAGAGCTGCTTTTATGGCAAATCTGGAAATAGTTTGAGTATTTTAAGCGGCCCGTCCGCAGATAAGCGCGTGACAATCATAGTATATGAAGTCCGGATAGTCCCTTCATACACCTGATAAAAGACATGAATGAACGCGTCTTCTATGCCGTCCCGGTTCCAGTCCGCGCGCGCCGCCGCCCGCATTTCATAGCCTGTGCCCACAGGTTGCCAAGTCTCGTCGAAACGATTATGCTGCCAGTTGCCAGCGGAACAGAGCTGTTCTGTATTGCAGCGAAATCCCTGCTGGGGCGGCAGGTCATAATGAGCCTGTATTCCGTCCCCATGTCCTTCGAGCAGGTCCGATAGCTCTTGCGCGAATGGGTCTTGCGTCAATTCCCATAACCAGCTTGACGGATCATCCCCCAAATAACTTCGTGCACCCGATGTTGCTGTTGCATATTCTGTCGCCAGCCAACACATCGTTCGATACCTCCAAGCGACACGCCAAGCAGGCGCAGGCGGCCCGAAATATTCGAAATCGTTCAGGTCGCTATACGCAACGCCTCTGCACGTTGAGGGCACATCAGGAGACCACTCCCTTATCCATGCTTGCTTTCGGTCAAGATAAGCATGCACTTCGACGCTGTCGGGCGGAGAGAGCCAAAGTACGTCCCAAAGATCAGTTGCCCCATGGGCGTGGCCTGGGCCGGAGAGTAGGATTAACATCGGGACGTATGCGTGGCCGAATGCGGTCACTCTGCGCTTGAGGCAATCCATTAGGGTTGCGAAGACGGTCTTCGGTGCGTTGGTTGCGGTCTTCGCTAACCTGACTACGGCTCGATTCATCGGCTGCAGCATTCCAATCTCCTCTACGTATCGCGGCGACAAATTTGGGGAATTTGCGACGTAACCCGCCAATCCCCAGGTTGTAAACCATATCGTAGATCGCCACCTGGACATTATCCGGAAAGCTGTCGAAATTCGGGAAAAGTTGTAAGATTTGCTGCCGATTTTCATCAACGTGATCGCGAGCGAGACTACGAATTGTTGCATCGCCCAGAACCAAATTTGTGAATTTCCGGTAATAGGAAGCCCGCCGCCCAGCAGGTTGATTGCTTATCGCGAAAAACTCGTTTCTAATTTCGTCGTCGGTTGCAGGCTCCCCTGTTGCGCGGTGCACAAATGGCATTTGTGTGGCGGCGTGTGCTGAGGAGATGAGTTTCCCGATACCGATTGTAACATTGCCTGTGGTATCGACATACATGTGATCGACGTAGGTGATGTATCGATTTATGTGTCAGCGGAATGAAGGGGTATTCCTTGTGATTGCT
>CAYWNJ010000378.1:0-3102 GCA_964459535.1 uncultured Rhodobacterales bacterium | reverse complement strand
ACGACGATCCACGCGCCGCAGCCAGCATCATGGCTCCAAAGCTCGTCCACCTCTCCGGCAGGGTTCTCGCGCAAATGCACGTAATTATCCCAAGCCTCGGCCCCCGCCTCGGGGTCCGGGCGATGGAGGGCCAACGCCGCCCCTTGATAGTAGAACTCGCGCCGGTCCCGCTCACCGCAAATTGGGCATCGAAGCCGCATTAGACCACTCCTTGCAGGCCATACGCCCGCGTCTGCCGCATCGTTTGATCCTTGGCCATCATCCCGTCACCTCATCAGTGCAGATTGTGCTGAGACCCGGTGGCCTCTTCATCCATAATCCCGCGCCCGGTGCGGAAGCGATCCAGCCGGTGGCGCGCTGCCGCCGGGTGCGGCGTATCCGTGGCGAGGAGATGGGCAAAGGTGTGGCCCGAGCCAGGTGTCGCCTTGAACCCGCCATAGCACCAGCCGCAATTGACATAGAGCCCGTCAATCGGCGTGCGATCAATGATCGGCGAGCCATCGGCGGACATGTCCATAATCCCGCCCCAGCTGCGCAGCACCTTAGCCTTGCCGATCATCGGCATCAGCGTCATCGCCGCCTCGGTCACATGCTCAACAAGCGGCAAGTTCCCGCGCGCGGCATAGCTGGCATACATGTCCAAATCACCGCCAAAAACCAATCCTCCCTTGTCCGATTGGCTGATATAGAAATGCCCTTGGCCATAGGTCACCACGTGATCAATGCAGGGTTTCAGCCCTTCGGTTACAAACGCCTGCAAGACATGGCTCTCAATCGGCAGGGTAAGCCCCGCCATTGCCGCTACCTGGCTCGAGCGCCCTGCCGCACACAGCCCGATTTTCTTGGCCCGGATCGGCCCTCGGCTGGTTTGAACGCCGGTGACCTTGCCGCCCGACACATCAATGCCCGTAACTTCGCATTTCTGGATCAGGTCGATGCCGCGCGTCGACGCGCTGCGCGCAAAGCCCCAAGCCACCGCGTCATGCCGGGCCGTGCCGCCGCGCTTGTGATAGAGCCCACCATAGACCGGAAAGCGGGTTTGCTCGAAATCGAGATAGGGCAGGAGCGCCCGCACCCCTGCCGTATCAAGCAAGATCGCGTCATCGCCTTGCGAGATCATCTGGTTCCCGCGCCGCGCAAACGCGTCCCGCTGACCATCCGAGTGAAAAAGATTAATAATCCCCCGCTGCGAGTGCATCACGTTGTAGTTCAGATCCTCCTCCAGCCCTTCCCAGAGCTTAAGCGAGTGTGAATAGAACTCTGAATTTCCTGGCAGCCCATAATTTGCCCGCACAATCGTCGTGTTGCGCCCGACATTGCCGCCGCCAAGATAGCCGCGCTCAAGCACCGCGACATTGGTAAGGCCATGGACCGAGGCGAGGTAATGCGCTGTCGCCAGCCCGTGGCCGCCCCCGCCAATGATCAAGATGTCGTATTCGGCCTTAGGGTCAGGGTCGCGCCAATGGGCTTTCCAACCTTTATTGCCGGTCAACCCTTCTTTGAGAATACGTAGCCCTGAAAATCGTTCGCCACCGAACATGCCATTCCCCCTGCCGAGCGGTCCCACCTTTTTGTGTGTATCAGGCTGCGCGCGCACCTTCTATAACGCTTTTCGACGTGCCGTGGCTTAGCAGCGACGTTCCTTAGGCGTCCCGCCTTTAACCTGAAGCCCCTGCGGCATGCCCTGACGACTGGATTTTGATCTTGTATCCGCATAGTCCCGAGCCGTCCTCAGGATGGTGGCGCGCCGACCGCCCCGTTTTGGCGGAGGCGAGCCTACGGTTTGACGCGCGGCGCGTACCAGGCCACCCTCGGTCGGCTTGAGCTGAGCGGAACAATTGAACCGCACGAGCAAATTAAAGTCCTCAGGCGATTTCGTCGAATGTGTAGGTTTAAGGCTAAGCTTATTGGCTGTTATATTGACCGCAGAAACACGCTTCCCGACGGATGGCATTTATTGTATAGATTTCAACAGTTACGAAAGAATATGTAAACATGGCTGAACCTGGTAAAACCCCCTTATGCCCGCGATTTGAGGGGCTAAAATGAAGCTGTGTTTGACCGACTTGGGTGTAAAAAAGCTACAATTTCCGTCTTAGGAGCAGATCACGCACTGGGATGCAACGGCGCCTGGATTTGGCGTGAGATGCTCGGCGAAGGCCAAGTCATATGTTGCAATGTACGGATGAAAGCGCCAGCTAAAAACTCTTGGTAATTACCCAGACTTGTCTTTGTCTGACGCGCGCAAAAAAATGCAAAGCCCTTGCTAGCGCGCCGTCCATTTAATCTGCAACATATGCGGCAGCCTTGAATAGGTTTCGGCACTCATCTGGCGGGAAGAGGTCGCAGATTTTGGCCGCGGATTTGAATAGAGCGTCGAAGGTGCGGGCCTTAAGCCGTCGAAGGCGCGCTTTGAGTTTCGAGTACGCCATCTCAATTGAGTTCAGATCGGGCGAGTACGGCGACAGGAAGAACAGCCAGTTGCCTTGAGACTTCAGGACATCCTGTGCGTAGGCGGATTTGTGGGATGACAGGTAGTCGACGATTACCACGTCGCCCAGCTGCGACGTTGGAGCCAGCTGGGTTTCAATGTAACTATCGAAGGCGGCGCGGTTCATCGGGCCATCCAGCACCCAGGGCGCGCTGAGTTCATCAACCCGCAAGCCCGCAATAAAGGTCTGGGTACGCCATTGGCCGAAGGGGGCATCTGCTTCAAGCCGGGCGCGGCGCAGGGATCCGGGCCTGGTGTATGCGTCAACATAAAACGGAGACACTTTAGCGTTGAGAATTAGAGTTAGCATGCACTGATCTAGAGCTAAACTCACATGAAGGCGACTAACTGCGCTACGCTCTAAGTCGCCGATCTTTGTGATTGGTAGACCGAAGAGACCTCGGCACGGATGATCCGCGCGATTTGCGCGCAATCCTCTAGGCTAAAGGTCAGCGGCACGCGCATATCAACAACGCCCGCTAAAATGCGGTCGGAGGCAGGCATGGGCTGAGCCTCAGCATAGCGCCAATGCGCATAGCGCGAGGTGAATGCGGCTGGCTCGGGTGCGCCGAACCATTTCAGCTCGACCCCGCGCGCCGCGCAGCGCGATA
>CAYWNJ010000377.1:0-3107 GCA_964459535.1 uncultured Rhodobacterales bacterium | reverse complement strand
TTCGACGTAGAGTTCGAACATCCCGCGATCCATCGCGCCATTGATGATGCCTGTGCCTCTGACAATCGGCAGCCTGTGTAGAGCAAGACCAGACAGAACGCGCGAATATGGGCGGGCTGTTGGTTGGCGGCTTTGATGAACCGGCGACGCTCTGATGCATTGATGTAGAGCCGCCTGTTCTTAACGTCATACAGACGCATTTGTGAGGGCTTGGTTTGCGTCTGATGCGTGGTCACGGGCCTCCTGTAATTAGGGACATTCAAGGGTTTGAGGCAGAATGGACTCTTTCTGCAACAGTATTACCAATTCTGTTGCGCCGTTTGAAATCTCACTTATTTACAGGGATTTAACGGTATGAGACTTTACTCTAACCTGCCGGAAATCGGCTTTCAATGGGCCTAAACCCTTGAATAGCCTCATTGTACATTATTGGTAATAATGTTGCATCCGAGGGCTGTGGATAACTGCCCTGTTTGATCTCTCCAAAGCCGGGACATGGCGGTTCACAACCGGCCTGACATGGCCCCTGAAATGGAGAGACCACATGAAATATCCGATCCTTTTTGCAACCACCTGGGCGCTTTCGGGCTGTCTGGTCGTCGAAGAAGCTGTCCTCGGCCAAGACGCGGTAGACGCCAATCACGAACAACTGACCCGGAGCTACATGGCCTTGGATTGCAAGAGCTTGCTTTTGCAGCGCCAGTCCTTGTCTGCGGTCAAACGTCCGGGCACGATCCTTTTGGGACCGGCACACCGCGCACATGGCCAGAAACAATTGGCTGCTGCTGAGGAAGCCATTCGCCGGAAAGGATGTGCGTGATGTTTGGTATGAAGACAGTCGCGGCGGCATTGGTTGCTACAGTCGCGGCTTATCCCGTTGCGGCAGAAACCAACTGGCCGCAAACTGCTGGCGTGTATCTGCAAATGCATGGCGGTTCGCATGTGCAATTGCCGGATATCAAAAACCACCCCACGCGGAACTACATGGCGTTCACGCGTGATCTGTTGAATGACCTTCCACAGGTGCAGATTGACGAGATTGAAGCCGTGATCTTGCAAGGGGTCAAACATCTTGAAGAGGACGGCAAGCTCGATGTCCAATGGACCTTCCTTGTGGACCGTCACCTCGATCCCCAGAACACCTATGCGCAGTCAGATGGCACTGATCTGGCTGTCAGCAATTGGCGATGGCTCGGGCGAGACTTCAATATCGAGTATGGCCCCAGACACAGCTGGGCCAACTACCAAGTTGCCCTGTATCCCAAAGATCGCGGCGGAAACTTCCTCGCAACACGTACAGGAGTGACCGGCGGCTCAGACAGCACGGCCATTCCGATTGAAGCGATCTATGTACGCGGATCATGCTGTTTAGCGGGTTGGGCTTTCATCCCTGTGACGATGGAATAGCGTTTTTGCACTGAACGCTTTGCTCTGAACTCCGTCGATCATCAGGCGGATAAACATCTGATAGTTGGGCAGATTGACCAGATTGTCCGGTTCAATCCCGCCCAACTGCCGGGCCATGAGCAGCGCATCCTGTGCCCCCAGACGAAAGACGATCTGGGTGCCGACATTTCCGAGGATGCTATCGAGAACCGAACGGCTGATCTGACCCGTGTGCTGCCCCGCCAAGATCAACCCTACTTTGAATTTGCGCAATTCTGACAACATCCCGGCCATGGCGTCGGTCGTAAAGCTGTGGAATTCATCGACATAGACAAGGAACGGTCGGCGTTGGACTTCGGGTTGATTAACCCGCGAATATCCAGCCTGCGTGACCATCGCCAGGATCAACCCACCAAGGACATCGGACACATCGGACCCCAAGCGCCCTTTGGAGAGATTGATCACAACAGGTGTTCCGTCATCCATCAACTTTCGAAATCGTAAAGGATGTTCTGGATTGCAGAGCGCTTTCCTTACCACTGGATTAGACAGAAATGCGCCCAGCTTGTTTGCGATGGGTGCTACGCCGTCAAAGGCATTCTTGTAATTCATCTTGGCGTATTCATCGCGCCAGAACTTCATGACCTCCGGATCAGTCACCGATTGCAACACCCGCGACCGAAACTCCTTGTCGGTGAACATCGGGACAATATCAGCCAGCGTTGATCCCGAACGCGACAACAGGGCCAACAATGCAAAGCGCAGCAGATGTTCCATTCTTGCCCCCCAAGCGTCAGCAAACTGCTTTTTCAACGCGTCGATGATGCCAGAGGCAACCAAGGGCCGATATTTCTCAGCAACATAGGTCAATGGATTGTACCCAAAGGGGCAATCCGGATCGGCCACATCCCAATACACAGCACCTTCGGGCAAATGTGGCCTCAGGGCCTCGGCCAAGTCCCCATGCGGATCAATCAAGCAAAACCCGTTTCTTTGCCGGATGTCTTGCACCGCCATGTTCTGGATCAGAGTGGATTTTCCCGTCCCGGTCTGTCCCAGGATTAAGCAGTGAAACAAACGGTCCTTCCGATAGATACCAAAGGGGCGGCTGGCGCTGCGGCCAAGGGTTTCACCAAGGATCGTCGTTTGCGGTTTGAAGGGATTGTTCATCTCCCAATTTTCTACGCCGGGGCAGTATTTCCTAGACCCTGGCGCGTGGGATTGAAGCCAGAAATGTGACTGCTCTCACAATTGAGAGGTCCTAGAATGCGTCTGATAGTTTTGTAAAATCAGCTACATGACGAGGGAAATTTCAGACGAACAGATCGAGACACTGCGTGTACTGTGCGAGCATGACTTTGCTTGCAACTTTACGCAGCTAGAGGCGCGTCAAATGGCAATGACGCTGTTTGATCTTTTTGACTGGCTTGTGGACCTCCGTCGCTCAGGGCGTATGGATCATCTACTGAGCGGCCAAGATGGGGATGGAACTCACGCAAGTAATGCTTAACGACAAAAGCTAGTTCTTGGGTTTCGCCATCCGCGTAGATGCTGGCGAGCTTTTTGATTTGTAGATTTGTCATGGTAGAATAGCGACTATTCGCGGTTCGAACATCTGTTCCGGACCCGCACAACAGGAATCAAAAAATGAAGACAAGAAAAACCGTTAGAGCGTGTCCTGTTCAATCGGTTTCATATCCTGCAGCCTTGAAGAAGTTGTA
>CAYWNJ010000376.1:0-3109 GCA_964459535.1 uncultured Rhodobacterales bacterium | reverse complement strand
AACAGACGGCGCAAACTGGAAAGGGCAGGTGTCTAGGAAACTAGGGGCACCTCAGTTGGATGTTATATTTCTTGGGACACCCGACCTAAGCCGGATACCCATAGTAGACGTGATCAAACGCCATCCATCATCGGTCTATGACGGACGTTAACACTATACAGGTTGTGTTAAAGATTGTGAAACCTGCTTAGTTATGTATGTAATTACTAAATGTTCAATCAAGCGCTCTTGCTTGGATTGGCTGATACGGCTCTTTCTCATAGTCCTTTTGACAACCCAAAATCGGATTATCTGGGACAGCCCCAAGAACATAATGCCTTGGCGATATTGGCCTGAGCGCGCCAATCGGGCATGACGCGTCTATGACCTCTCTGCCAATTGACCCAATCCTACCTGAGCTTTGTGCAACTCTCGCCGCGCAGCGCCGCTTGGTTCTAGAAGCGCCGCCGGGTGCGGGGAAAACCACTCGGGTGCCCTTAGCCTTGCTAGAGGCTGGAACGCCGGGTCGTATCCTCATGCTAGAGCCGCGCCGCCTGGCCGCTCGCGCCGCAGCCGAGCGGATGGCTCAAAGTCTGGGTGAACCTGTGGGTCAAACAGTCGGGTATCGGGTGCGGGGGATGTCCAAAGTCTCCCAAGCGACGCGTATTGAGGTGGTGACCGAAGGGATCTTGACGCGCTTGATACAGAACGCGCCGGATCTACCGGGTATCAGCACCATCATTTTTGACGAATTCCACGAAAGATCACTGCACGCGGATCTGGGCTTGGCCCTCTGCCTGGAGATTTCCGAGGCGCTGCGCGAGGACTTGCGGCTGTTGGTCATGTCCGCAACGCTGGACGCCGAACCCATTGCCACCATGATCAACGCACCGCGCCTGCGCGCCGAAGGACGCGCGTTCGAGGTTACCCCGCATTGGTTAGAGCGGCCCCTAGCGTCGTCTGGCTTCGAAGATGCCGTTGCCGAGCAAGCCCGCGCGGCCTTGCAGGTGGTGGAGGGCAGCGCGTTGGTGTTCCTGCCCGGCGCGGCTGAGATAAAGCGGGTTGCAAAACGCCTTGAGGCTTTGCCCTTCCGGGTCTTGCCGCTCTATGGCGCTTTGGACGCAAGCGCGCAGCGGGCGGCGATTGAGCCCTCTGATGACCGCAGAGTTATTCTTGCGACCGCGATTGCGCAAACCTCGCTTACATTGCCAAATATTCGGATCGTGATTGACGGGGGCCGCGCCCGCCGTTCGATTTTTGACCCCACCTCTGGGATGGCGCGGCTCGTGACCGAGCGGGTGACGCGGGCCGAGGCCGCACAGCGGGCCGGGCGTGCGGGGCGGGTTGCCGCGGGCCATGTCTACAAGCTTTGGACCAAAGGCGAGGAGGGCGCGCTCGCGCCCTTCCCGCCGCCCGAGATTGAAGTTGGCGATCTCGCGGGTCTCGCGCTTGAGCTGGCGCTTTGGGGGGCCAAGCCGAGCGATTTGTGCTTTGTCACCCCGCCACATGCGGGCCGATTGACGGAGGCCCAAGCCTTGCTAAAACTGCTCGGCGCGCTTGATCCCATCGGGCAAATCACCGCGCATGGCCGCGCGTTGGCGAGGCTGCCGCTGCATCCGCGCCTGGCACATATGGTCATGCTCGGCGGTAAGGGGGCGGCAGAGCTGGCCGCGTTGTTGGCGGACCGGGACATTTTGATCGGCGCTGGGGTCGATTTGCGGCTGCGGCAGGAGGCTCTGCGCAACCCAGAGCGGTTCGCGCAGAGTCTGCACCGCCCAACGCTGCAGCGTGTGCGCGATGAGGCAAAGCGCTTAGCACGCTATGAAAAGGGCGCCGCGCGCGGCTGGGCGGTGCAAGCGGCGCTGGCCTATCCTGATCGCGTTGGCCTGCGGCGTAAGGGTGATGCCGCGCGCTATCTGTTGTCGGGGGGAAAGGGGGCGGTGTTGCCCGAGGCGGACCCGCTCGCGTCTGAGCGGTTGATCGTGGCCACGAACCTGGACGGAAACCCGCGTGAGGCAAAAATCCGGCAAGCGGTTGCGCTCACCGAGGCAGATCTCAGAGAGACTTTTCCCGATCAGATCACCTGGCAAGAGCGGTGCCAGTGGTCCCGCCGCGAGGGGCGCGTGCTGGCACGGCGGCAAGAGATGTTTGGCGCTTTGGTGCTTGCTGATCACGCCTGGCGCGATGCGCCGCCTGAAAGCGTCGCGCGAGCCATGCTCGATGGCGTGCGGCAAGCCGGGTTGTCGTTGAACAAAAGGGCGGAGGCGCTGCTCGCGCGGATCCGATGGGCGCATCCTGAGGGTTGGGATGACGCGCGTCTATTGGAAGAGGCCGAGGATTGGTTGCTCCCATTTTTGCCCGGTGTTGAGACGCTGGAGGCTTGGCGTGCGTTTGATCTTGCGCCCGCTTTAGAGGCGCGGCTTGGCTGGGCGGAAAAGCAAGCCCTTGATCGCGACGTCCCTCGGGAGTTTGTGACACCACTCGGGCGCGCCGTTAAGATAGACTATTTTGGCGAGACGCCGCATATTGAGGTTAGGCTGCAAGAAATGTTTGGGCTTGATGCGCATCCCAAAGTGGCAGGCCGCGCCTTGAAAGTCACACTGTTGTCTCCGGCGCATCGCCCAATCCAAATCACCATGGACCTGCCAGGGTTCTGGGATAGCTCTTACGCGGATGTGCGCAGAGATATGCGCGGCAGATATCCCAAACATCCTTGGCCAGAAAACCCGCGGCAGGCCAATCCGACCCTGCGCCCCAAACCGCGCGGCTAAAGATTTGAGGACTCACACGCCGAATCTATAGCCTGACGACTGAATTTTGATCTTATTTCCGCTCAGCCCCGCGCCACCCTCGGTCGGTTTGAGCAGAGCAGAGATCTTTGAAGATTGATATCAAAATTCACGCGCCAGATCATATCTCCCGCGCAACAGGCACCATTGCGCCACCGCTCGGAATGGCGCTATCTGAAGGACTGCGCGGCCCGATACGTAAGGTCTAAGGTCAGATGCTTTAGCACATGCCATCCATTGTGGAACTCAGCGGCGATGCCAAGGGCCATGATGCTTGCCCGCCTGGTCAATGCGCGCGAAGCCGTGCGCACCGAAAAAGTCCCGCTGAGCTTGGATCAAAT
>CAYWNJ010000375.1:0-3118 GCA_964459535.1 uncultured Rhodobacterales bacterium | reverse complement strand
GCGCTTTGAGCCGGGCGATGAGATCGTGCTTAGCGTGATGGAGCATCACGCAAACATTGTCCCCTGGCATTTCCTGCGCGAGCGTCAAGGGGCAGTGCTTAAATGGGTCGATATCGAGGCCGATGGCGCGCTTGACCCGCAAGCAGTGCTGGACGCGATCACGCCCAAAACTAAACTGATCGCAATCACCCATATGTCAAACGTGCTAGGAACCGTGGTTGATATCAAAGCGATCTGCGAAGGGGCACACGCGCGCGGCGTTCCCGTTCTCGTGGACGGTAGCCAGGCGGCAGTGCATATGCCCGTGAATATGCAGGACCTTGGCGCGGATTTCTATGCGATTACGGGACACAAGCTATATGGTCCCTCAAGCTCGGGCGCGCTCTACGTTGCGCCAGAGCGGCTTGCTGAGATGCGCCCCTTTATGGGCGGGGGCGACATGATCCGCGAGGTTACCAAAGCAGGGGTGAGCTATGCCGACGCGCCGATGAAATTTGAGGCCGGCACGCCCGGCATCGTTCAAATGATCGGGTTTGGCGCTGCCTTGGACTACGTTATGGGGCATAAGATGTCTCAGATAGCCGCGCATGAAGAGGATCTGCGCGATTACGCAATGCAGCGTTTATCCGGTCTTAACTGGGTGCAAGTCCAGGGCACGGCAGCGAACAAGGGCGCAATCTTTAGCTTCACGCTGGAGGGCGCGGCCCATGCGCATGATATCTCAACCATTCTGGACAAGAAAGGGATCGCAGTGCGCGCCGGGCAGCATTGTACTGGCCCTCTTATGGAACATCTGGGACTTTCTGCGACCTGCCGGGCCTCGTTTGGCATGTATAACACCAGGCAAGAGATCGACCGGTGGATTGAAGGGCTCGAACTGGCGCATGAGCTTTTTGCATAGGTCAAAGCCCGCTTGGTTTTGGCAATCACTCAATGCGGCTGATGATCACGGTGACCTCGGGTTTTTTACCCACCTCACTGTTTGCGGTTTTGCGTGCGATACGGCGGAGCGCCTCGGACAGCACCTCATCATCGCGCAAGGTCTTTGCTTCAGCCCGGCGCAAAAACTGATCAAGATCTTCTTCGAGCAGATCGACAAGCGGCACCCGTGAGCCGCCGATCTCCGCCAACCCCATCACCGCGCACCATGGCGCACCAAGCGGCATGTCCTCTTCGTCCAAAATCAGTGTAACCGTCACATGCCCGTTGAGCGCCAGCCGGATGCGATCCCGAACGATGCCATCAAACGCCCCAACCTGAACGCTGCCGTCCAAATAACTGCGACCTGTCTCGACATATTCGGCAATACGCGGCGCATTGCCGCTTAACTCAATCATCGTCCCGTTTACCGCCAGAATGGCACCACGCCCCTGCCCTTGTGCAAGCTTCACATGCGCCCGCAGGTGCCGATGCTCGCCGTGCATGGGAACGATGATTTGCGGGTCCACCAGCGCGTGCAGCTTTTCCAAATCTGGTCGGTTGGCATGGCCCGAGACGTGATAGCGCCCCGAGCTATCGTCTACCACATCAACACCTTTTTCGGAGAGCGCATTGATAATGTTGATCACGCCGCGCTCATTGCCAGGAATGGTTTTGGACGAGAATAGAAACGTATCCCCATCTTTCAGCTCCAGCCCCAAATACTTCCCGCGCGCCAGTTGAGCCGACGCCGCGCGCCGCTCGCCTTGGCTGCCGGTCACAATCAGCATCAGATTTTCGCGCGGAACTTGCGTTGCCTCTTCCGGCGAGACGGTTGGGGGAAAGTCCAGCAGAACCCCGGACGCAAGCCCTGCCTCAACCATCCGCCGCATCGCGCGCCCCAAAAGGCAGACCGAGCGTCCGGCGCGGATTGCAGCCTCGGCCAAGGTCTTTACCCGCGCGATATTAGAGGCAAAAGTGGTTGCAACCATCATGCCCGAAGCCCCGGCGATCAGCTCTTCTATCTCGGGGCCAAGGCTGGCCTCGGACCGGCCCGGCTGCGGCGAAAAGATATTGGTGGAATCGCAGACCAACGCCTTCACGCCTGCCCCGGCGACCTCGGCCCAAAGCTCCGGGTCCCACGCCTCGCCCACCAAGGGGGAGGGATCGAGCTTGAAATCACCTGTATGGATCACCCGGCCTTCCGCACTGTCGATGACCAAAGCCGCGCTTTCGGGCACCGAGTGCGAGACCGGCAGGAAGCCGAGCTTGAACGGCCCGGCCTCAATCTGCTCGGGCCAACCGGCAGCGACGCGCACCGCCTCTTCGGGATGGCCATGCTCGGCCATCTTGCGACGCGCGATATGGGCGGTAAAGGGCCGGGCGTAGATCGGGGCGCCGAGGCGCGCGAATGTCGGAGCAACAGCGCCGACGTGATCTTCATGCGCGTGGGTGATAAAGATCCCCTCAATCCGCTCCCGCCGCGCCTCAAGCCAGGCGATGTCCGGCAGAATCAAATCAACACCCGGCGTGCTGTCCATATTCGGAAAGGTCACACCGAGATCGACAACAATCAGTCGCTCTTTATCCGGCGGGCCATAGCCATAAACATAGGCATTCATGCCAATTTCCCCCGCCCCGCCAAGGGGAAGGTAGATCAATCTCTCGCGGCTCATGGTTTATTCTAAGTCCTTATTATGACGATAAATGACCGTCAGGCCATGCATCGTCAGATCATCTTGATAACTGTCAAACAACGGTTCTGATTGCTGGAATAAAGGCGCCAGACCGCCCGTCGAGACGACTTGCATCGCGCGCGCGCGCTCGGCTTTGATCCGTGCACAAATCTCGCGCACCAGGCCAATATAGCCCCAAAAGACCCCCGATTGCATGCAGGAGACCGTGTTGGTGCCGATGACCGCTTGCGGTCGGGAGATATCCACATGCGGCAAAGCCGCAGCGGCCTGATGCAGCGCCTCGAGGCTAAGATTAACCCCCGGCGCGATCACGCCGCCAATATAGGCCCCATCCGTGTCTACCACGTCAAAAGTGGTAGCCGTGCCGAAATCAACCACAACGAGGTCGCCGCCAAAGCGGCTATACGCGCCCGCCGTGTTCACCAGACGGTCCGGGCCGATCTGAGTGCCGATATCCACGCGCGGCTCGGCGGGTAGCGCGCAATCCGGTTTGCCCAACACAT
>CAYWNJ010000374.1:0-3121 GCA_964459535.1 uncultured Rhodobacterales bacterium | reverse complement strand
GCTGCGGCTGGGCCATCTGCGCGAGATCTTTGCCGAAAACATCGGCCCGCGCGGCGGGGCTTGGGCCGTTTTGGCTCTTAACCTCGCGTGGTGGCGGGATCAACGCCACCATGACCTCAGCAGCGCTGGCCAGGTGAGGCGCCTCGGTTACCTTGGCCGCGCTTGCACGGGTTCGGGCAAGCTCTGCGTCGTAAGTGTCTAATATGTCTTGCGCAGAGGCCCCCTGAGCGATCAGGCCGCGTGCGGTGTGGAGGAGCGGATCATTGGCTTCATCCGCCTCGACTTCGGCTTTCGACAGGTAGCTCGTCGCTACATCCGCACCCGCATGGCCATAAAGGCGCACACATCGAAAATGCAGCACAGCGGGCTTGCGCTGGGTGCGCACGAAATGCGCGGCCGCTTGCGCGGTGGCATAGGTTCGCCAGATATCAAGCCCATCGGTCTCGAAATAGCGCAGCCCGGCCCGGTTCTGCAAAGAGGCGGCGACCCAACCGTTCGGGCTTTTGGTGCTGATCCCGATGCCATTATCCTCGCAAATCAAAAGCAGCGGCAAAGGCGCGCCTTGCGCGGCGGTCCAGCCCGCTGCATTCAAAGTCCCTTGGGCCGTCGAATGGTTCAACGAGGCATCGCCAAAGCTTGCCACGGCGATCCCATCTTTTGGCAAAATAGCCAAATCCGGGCGCGCGCGCCGCGCCAGGCCGATGGCATAGGCCGCGCCGAGCGCCTTGGGCAGATGCGATGCGATGGTTGAGGTTTGAGGCGGGATCATCAAATCCCGACTGCCCAGCACCTTATGCCGCCCACCACTTGTCGGATCCTCCAAAGAGCAGGCAAAGGAGAGCAGCATATCACGGCAAAGATCTTGCCCCCGCTGCGCCCCCCTCGCAATTTGAAACGCAGCATCGCGGTAGTGCAAAAAGGCAATATCATCGGGCCGCAAAGCCTGCGCAACGGCTGCCATACCCTCATGCCCCGACGAGCCAATGGTATAAAACCCGTGGCCCTCCGCCTGCATCTCCCGGCTGACAATATCAAGCGCGCGGCTCAGGCACATATGCACAAAAAGCGCCTGTGCCTGATCGGCCACAAGCGGACCAACCGGCGGCGCGCCCTTCGGGAAATCCTGCGCGATAACGCGGCGGCGAAAGTTGTCGTGCACGATCTGAACGCGGCTCATGGTCGGGCCTCTAACTCTATTCCGCGATGCGGGGCGTGTCGCTCGGGTTGGTCTTAGAAAAACGCCTGCAAACCTGTTTGCGCACGTCCCAAAATGAGCGCGTGCACATCATGCGTGCCTTCATAGGTGTTCACAGTCTCCAAGTTCATCAAATGCCGCATGACTTGGAACGCGCCCGAAATACCGTTTCCGCCATGCATATCGCGGGCTTGACGCGCAATCTCAAGCGCCTTGCCGCAATTGTTGCGCTTTACAATCGAAATCATCTCGGGCGCCGCGCGGGCCTCATCCATCAGCCGCCCGACCTGGAGCGAGGCTTGCAAGCCGAGCGCAATCTCGGTCTGCATGTCCGCGAGCTTTTTCTGGAAAAGCTGCGTGCCTGCGAGGGGTTTGTTGAACTGCACCCGGTCGAGCCCATATTGCCGCGCCGCATGCCAGCAGAACTCGGCCGCACCCATCGCCCCCCAAGAGATGCCATAGCGCGCGCGGTTCAGACATCCAAAGGGCCCTTTGAGCCCTTCGACATCCGGCAAAAGCGCGTCCTCGCCCAGCTCAACGCCCTCCATCACAATCTCGCCGGTGATTGAGGCGCGCAGGCTGAGTTTCCCTTCGATCTTGGGCGCGCTGAGCCCTGGCATTCCTTTTTCAAGGATAAAGCCTCGGATCCGTCCGCCATGCGCTTCGGATTTTGCCCAAACGACAAAAACATCCGCGAGCGGCGCGTTTGAAATCCACATCTTGCTGCCGGTCAGCACATAGCCATCTGCGGTCTTTTTAGCCACGGTCTTCATCCCCGCCGGGTCCGAGCCTGCGTCAGGCTCGGTTAGACCAAAGCACCCAATCCATTCGCCACTCGCGAGTTTAGGCAGGTATTTGCGGCGCTGCGCCTCGGAGCCATAGGCGTAGATCGGGTAAATCACCAGGCTTGATTGCACCGACATCATCGACCGATAGCCGCTGTCGATCCGCTCAATCTCGCGCGCGACCAACCCGTAGGCCACATAAGACCCGCCAAGCCCGCCATATTCTTCGGGCAAGGTCACGCCGAGCAGCCCCATCTCCCCCATTTCTGCGAAGATATCTCGGTCGTAGTGCTCGTGTTCGAACGCCTCCACGATCCGAGGTGCGAGATGCTCGGCAGCATAGGCGGCGGCGCTGGACTGGATCATGCGCTCCTCTTCGCGCAACTGATCTGACAACCGAAGCGGGTCCGCCCAATCGAAAGATCCCAAATCTGGTGCGTCCTTGGGCTTGAGCCCTTTGATATCCGCGTTCATGCCATCCTCCCTTTCGCAACGGCTACCCGAGCAGCGCGGTGCTGTATCGCCGTTGCCTTGCGTTCCATAAAGTTATGTCCCAGTTTGATCGTCCCCAACCGCTTCGCGCCAATGGCGGCGGCAGAGCGAGACATAGGTCTCGTTCCCGCCAATCTGCACTTGCGCGCCGCCGGTTAGCACGTTTCCATCTTGGTCTTGCCGTATCACCATAGTGGCCTTCTTACCGCAATGACAGATCGTGCGCACCTCGCGCATCTCATCGGCAAGCGCCAGCAAGGCCGCAGAGCCAGGGAACAGCTCGCCGCGAAAATCCACGCGCAGGCCGTAGCACATCACCGGCACGTTTAAGTCATCAACGGCGCGCGCGCATTGCCAGACCTGCGCTTTGCTCAGAAACTGGACCTCGTCAATGAACACGCAGGCAATCGTGCTTTGCCCAAGCCGTGTGGCGATTTTGTCAAAAAGATCATCGCTGGGCGAGAATATGTCGGCCTGAGCGTCAATCCCAATGCGGCTGGCAATACGCCCCTCTCCGGCCCGATCATCAAGCTGAGCGGTCATCAAATAGGTCTCCATACCCCGCTCAAGGTAGTTATGCGCGGCTTGGAGTAGCACCGTCGATTTGCCAGCATTCATCGTCGAGTAGTGAAAGTAGAGCTTTGCCATA
>CAYWNJ010000373.1:0-3128 GCA_964459535.1 uncultured Rhodobacterales bacterium | reverse complement strand
AGTTTGAGCACTTCGCTATAGTCGCAATCGACATAGGCTTTGTTTGCCGGAATCACGCGTCTCGCCAGTTCGTCTATGGCAAAAAGCGGGAATAGGAGTGTGGTTACGTTGACAAAGAACATGGGCATATCACTGGGCGCAAAGAATGCCCCTTGAATGAACAGCCCTCCTGCCAGTCCGACCGCCGCCGGTCCAGCGCCAAGCAGCAACAGAATGGTTGTGCCCAGAATGAAGTGTACCTCTGAAATGCCAACCGCAAAATGCGGGAACACCTCAAAGAATAGAAACACGGCAGCGACCGCAGCAATGCTGCGCGCGCCGAATGAAATGACCGAGTGTGATTTTAGATCATCTGCCGCTAGCTTTAGCGAATAGCCGCCAGCAGCAGCGGCGGTGCCAACGGCAAGCGCCATTTTTGCGCCATCTACGACGCCGGGTTCAATATGCATCTCAAGTCTCCTTACCGTCTTCCCTGACGGCATTTGTGGCCGAAACATTCGGCGGTTGCAGGTGCGGCAGGTCTCCTGGCTCGCGGATCAACGCGCCCCCGTACCTTCCCAACACTTTGTGCCAGTGGTGCAGTTTCGGGCTTGCTCGCCGCTTACAGTTGCAGGGGCAGCCGGAGCTTTTAACACCGTTCCCTTTTCAGTCAGACACTGCGTGTCCAACCACCGCAATTGAGCTTAGGCATATAAAGCTGGAAACCGTCAATAGAGGTTCAGGGTCAGACCAAAAAAAATCAGCGTATGCGCCAGCTGACCCTAAACTTGAGGCGAACCTAATTTCCGCGCAACGGGGACTGCCCTGCTGCGCCCTCTTCGACTTTGCGGAGCAAATACGTGTCCATGATCCAGCCATGCCGCGCCCGTTCTTGGGCGCGTATCTCAATAATACGCGGCCCGGCTTCCGCAAGCGGACCCTCTATAAGAGCTTGCTCGGGCATCCCAAGAAAAGCCCCCCACCAGATGTGGATACCGCTTGGCTTAAGCGCCTGAAAGCTACACTTCCCGTCAAGCATGACAACTGCGCTTTCCGCACCCTCAGGCCAGCCGTGATCGCGCAAGCGGCGGCCAGTTGTGACCGTGACCGCACCGCCAACTGTGTTGAACGGGATCGCGTGCGCAGCGGTCAAGGCTTGGAGCGCCGTAATCCCCGGCACCACGCGCAGCTTTGGCACGGGCGACAGGTGCTGTGCGATGCGCAGCGTGCTGTCATAGAGCCCCGGATCTCCCCAGACTAACAAGGCGGCGGGCCCCTCCGGGGCCCCTTGGAGCGCGCTCTGCCAGCGCTGTGCAATTTCCCGATGCCAGGCCGCGACTCGCTCTTGATAGGGCAGGCTTTCGTCCCGGACCGGCATGTCAAAACTCCGCACCTCGGCCGAAGCCCCGGCTTGGGCCAAGATCGCCTGGCGCAGATGCGCAAGATCCTCTTTTCCCGCCCCTTTACGGGGAAGCAATATGGTCGCGGCCTCGCGAAGCGCCTGTTGTCCCTCTAGCGTGACATGCGCCGGATGGCCGGTGCCGATACCGATCAACCAAAGCTCAGTCATCAAACTCGGCCAGCGGTCCGTAAAGGATCAATCCCGGTTTGTCGCCAACGCTGTCTCGAAGCCGCTCGGCCAGCGCGTCTACCGTCAGGCGAGTCACGCTCTGCTCGGGGGTCGAGACGGCTTCGGCCAGGACCGCAGGCGTATCAGGCGGCAAGCCGTGCGCATAAAGGGCGTCCAGCAGGGTGGGAAATGTGCGCTTACCCATGAAAATGATCGTACAGGCAGAGGGGTCCGCCAAAGCTTTTAGGTCAAGATCCGGCGGCAGTTGACCGCTGACGTCATGTCCGGTGACAAACTGGACCCGGCGGGCGGTTAACCGTCGCGACAGCGGGATACCGCAGGCCGCCGCCGCCGCAATCGCGGACGGAACGCCAGGGATGATTTCATAGGGGATGCCCTCGGAGCGGAGCGCCACTAGCTCTTCTTCGAGCCTGCCAAAGAGCCCCGGATCCCCGGATTTAAGGCGCACAACCCGCTGGCCGGTTTTGGCGTAATCAACGAGGAGACGGCTGACATGATGTTGCCGCGGAGAGGCACGCCCCGCCCGTTTCCCCACACCTACCAAATCCGCATCCGCCCGTGCGTGCGCTAGGATTGGCCCCGATGATAGATCGTCAAACAGCACCGCATCGGCGCGGCCCAGTCGATCCACGGCCTTGAGCGTCAAAAGCTCAGGATCCCCCGGACCCGATCCGACGAAGCTGACGAAGCCGGTCATGAGGCGCGCTCTTCCGGTGTTATGAGGTGGAAAAACGTGCCGGTGACCTGCTCGCGCCGCGATCCGGTTTCTGGCACCGGATTGCCATCGGCGTCAAAGACCTCGGCCAAGGGGGCGTCTGGCTCCTCAAGGATCGTCGAGTAATGGAACTCATGCCCGCGCAGCGCGCGGCCTGCCTCTAGACCAAGCATCGGCGCTCGCAGCACCGCGCGCCGATAGCCGAGGTGAAACTTGCGCTTTTCATAGCTTGTAACGAGCCCCAGTAAGCCCGCCATCGCGTGCCGCGTCCCCTCTTTGTCAATCAGCGCTTGGCCTAGCACCATATAGCCGCCGCACTCACCATGCACCGGCCCGTTTTGCGCATGCAGCCGCAGGCCGTCCCAAAAGCGTTGAGCCGCCGCCAAGGTGCCTGCGTGCAATTCGGGATATCCACCGGGCAGCCAGACCAAATCGGCCTGCGGGTCTGGTGCCTCATCCGCAAGGGGCGAAAAGGGCAGGATCTCTGCCCCGGCATCGCGCCAGCCTTTCAGCAAATGCGGGTAGGTGAACGAGAATGCCGCATCCTGCGCAAGTGCGATACGCTGCGCAGGCGGGCGCGGCAGCGCGCCGCCAGTTGGCAACGGCGCACCCATCGCGGCGGATTTGATGGCCGCCAGATCCACGTGCTCGCGCAAGAACGCCGCATAGCCGGTGATTGCAGCTTCTAAATCCGGGTGCTCAACCGCTTGGATTAGGCCCAAATGCCGCTCGGGCAGCGTCAAATCTCCGCGCCTTGGTAAGACCCCGAGCACCGGTAGCCCCGCATGGTCCATACCGCGCCGGATCAACCGCTCATGCCGGGGCGAGGCGACCCGGTTCAAG
>CAYWNJ010000372.1:0-3135 GCA_964459535.1 uncultured Rhodobacterales bacterium | reverse complement strand
TCGCGGCGGCTTGGGACACTCTTTGAGATCCGCTTTCGGATCTACAAAAAGAAGTTTTTTATGAAGTTCATCAATAACTTCATCACCCAGCTTACGCCTTTCTTTTTCTATGCGGTCGGCGGGTATCTGACGATCACGGGTGACATTTCTGTTGGCGCGCTCGTTGCGGCATTGGCAGCCTATAAGGACCTCTCAAGCCCTTGGAAGGAGTTGCTGACCTATTACAACCAAACCCAAGATATGTTGCTGCGCTGGCAAATCGTGACCGAGAAATTCGCGCCAAATGGCGTCTTTGACGCCGCCTTGTTCGACGGGGCGCCCGCGCAGGTGCCGCACCTCGCCGGCGATATCGCATTGGAGAATGTGACGGTGCGCACAGAGGACGGCAGCGCCGTGCTCGAAGACATTTGCGTAACTCTACCCGCGCACGGACAGGTTGCCATTGTCGCGCCAAATCAGTCGGACCGGCGCGCGATAGCCGAGTTGCTGACCCGAGAGGTTTTGCCTGCGCGCGGCAGCATTCAGATTGGCAGCACGGATCTCAACACGCTGCACCAGACCGTGCTGGCCACCCGCGTCGGCTATGTCCATTCTCGCCCCTATGTCTTCGACGGCACGCTGGGCAGTAACCTGATGATGCCCCTGCGCGCGCAGCCTGTCGCGCCCAGCAAAGGCCGTGCCGCAGAAGAGGCCAGGCGGTCTGGAAATGCGGTGGACGACGCTGATGCGCTTTGGCGCAACCCTTACCTTGAAGGTTTGGATGACCCAGAGGCCGCGCGGCGCTGGTGGTTTGAGCTTATCCAAGCGATGGGCATTGATGAGTTTATGTTCCGCCGGATGCTCAAGTCTCGGGTTGATCCCGCGTTGCATCCAGAACTGGCCAGCGCAGTGGTTGGACTGCGCGAGGATATTCGCGTTCGCTTGCAGGACCACGAGCTTTGCGGGGTGGTGAACCGGTTCGATCCGAACAGGTTTAACCCCTCCGTCCCGCTGGGCGGCAATCTGCTGTTCGCGGCTCCGACCCGCGATATCTCGCTCTCGGGGCTGGCTGCGGAAAAGGGGCTTCTTGCGCTGCTCGCCGAGCAAGGGTTGGTCGAGCGCACAATCGCCATTTCGCAGACCTTGGTTGAAGCGCTTGAGCAAACCTTTGGCCGCGACGGCACCGAGCACCCGCTTTTTACCGCACTTGGGATCGACGAGACGCTTTATGAGCAGCTTGTTGATATCGCGGAGCGGCGGCGCAAGAAGGGGGATGCGCTGCTTGATGACGACGAATTCGCGCTGTTGCTGACCGTCCCCTTTGCGTTGACGGCAGAGCAGATTGGCGGTGCCTTTCCCGAGGCGTTCAAAGAGGAAATTTTGTCGATCCGCAAAAGCAATGGCGCCGAGATGCGCGCGCAGATCCAAGATATGTTCATCCCCATTCAGCCCGAGAACTATCTGCCGCGCTTGTCGATCTTAGAAAACGCCCTTTATGGCCGCATCTCCGCGCTTGCAGGCACCAAGGCCGATGCGGTCGAGGATATTGTTGCCGAGGTCATGGTTGAAAATGGCTTGCGCCGCTTGGTTGCCGAGACGGTGTTTGACGTGCCCACGGGGCTTGGCGGCACCAACCTGCCCAGCATGTTTCACGAACGCCTGGCCTTTAGCCGCGCTGGGATCAAGCATCCGGACATTATGATCCTTGATCAAGCGCTGGCCAGCCACACCCCCGAGGCGCGGAGTGCCACCCGCGTTGCCCTGCGCAAGCTGCTGCCCAAAGCGACGCTTATCTTTATCGAAGACGTGGTTGACGATCCCGAGGCGTTTGACATGGTTGTCAATGTGCGGAACGGACGGATTGACGGGGTCGAGCGGGCGGAGACGGAAACCGGCGATTCGGATTTGCGCCAAAAGCGCCGCGCGATTGCTGATACCGAGCTTTTTGGCCAACTTGATTCGCGCAACCAACGCCTTTTGGCCTTTGCTGCGCAATGGTATCCGGTTGCGGCGGGCACACGGATTTTCTCTCAGTATGATAGACCGGATGCGGCCTATATCTGCGTCTCGGGCCGCGCGGAGCTGAGCTATCAAAGCGAGTCGGGCGAGACCCGAAGCGTTACCACCATCGAGCCTGGCCGCGTCATCGGTGATTTGGCCGTCATCCTTGATGAACCGCGCGAGCTGGATCTGAGCACGCTAGAGGATTGCGTCTTTCTGCGGATCGGCGCGACCGAGTTTCGCGCGGTGTTCGAGAATGACAGTACGGTCTTGCGTCAATTGCTCGAAACCGTCGGCGGGCATTTGGTCAGCCTTGCCAAAGTCGTGCGCGCATCCGGTATAGACCTAAACGACTATGTTGATGTTAAGTCCGTAGAAGAATGATGAAATGGCCCACCTACCCCGCCCATAGCGCATTTATCGCAGGCGCGACGGCACGCTGTGAGCTATGGCGGACGATGCTCGGCCTCGTGCTGCTAAGCGGCACCTATCTTTTCCTCTTCGTGGTTTTTGCTGCGGCCTTGTGGGCGCTCATCGCGCCGCCGGGTACGCTTTCTCTGATGGAAGCGGTCGCGCAGGGCGTGCCACGGCCCGAGCTTACCCTTGTTTTGCTCTTGAGCTTTTTGTGCCTCGTGTTGGCGACGGCTGGCACCTGCATCGTGCTGCACGGGCGGTCATTGATGTCACTGCTTGGCCCGAAACAGCTGTTCTTGCCTCAAGCCGCAGCGGCATTCATCGCACTCATTGTTCTGGTGGTTGCCGTGTTTCTGCTGCCCCCTTGGGGCTATGATGAACCCCTGCTGCGGCATCTTGATTTCGGGGTCTGGCTTGCCCTGCTCCCGCTTTCGCTCCTGGCGGTGTTGCTGCAAGTGAGCGCTGAAGAGATTGTCTTTCGCGGATATCTCCAGCAACAACTCGCCGCGCGGTTTGGCTCGCCTTGGGTTTGGCTGGTTTTGCCCTCGGCCTTGTTTGGCTATCTGCATTATACGCCCGAAGAAGCTGGCTCGAACGCGGTTATCATAGCGATACACGCGGGGGTGTTTGGCGTGTTAATGGCCGATCTCACCGCGCGGGCTGGATCGCTCGGCCCCGCGATCGCGGCGCATTTTGTGAACAACGCCTTTGCAATCGTGATTATCGCCCTGCCCGATTTGC
>CAYWNJ010000371.1:0-3139 GCA_964459535.1 uncultured Rhodobacterales bacterium | reverse complement strand
CCTTTGAATATCTGGGTGTCCGCGTGATCTGCGCACCAGCTGGCTTTTGAAATGGTCAGTTGCACTTGGGTTGAAACACCGTCGCGCAGCGGCTCAATCCGGTAGTGAAAGGCGCGGTCGGTGTGGGTTTCGGCGTCAGCCGTGAGATAGGTAGAACCGCCTCGGTCTTTCAGCACCGCGATAATGGCCGCTGCAAAATCCGCCGCTTCGAAACGCGGCAAATCCCATGCCAATCGTTGAGCCATGGCGATATGACGGACGAGGCCGTGCGGCCCTTCGGCGTAGCCATCGTGGTGTTGGTAAATGTCAAAACTTTCGTGTTCGTCAGCGACTGTAATCGTGGCTCGGGTGGACATGTTATGTGTGGTTAGAGGCTTTCTTCAAAGGCTTGGACGAAGGCCGCACCGACTTGCGGGACGATCGCATTGCCGTAGGCGCGCAGGCGTCCCACTCTTGCGGGTAGCCCATCAGCCAGCGGGCAAAGGCCGGGTTGAGTTGGCCGGTACTTGCCGTCCTGGCACCAGAGCCAGTCAGGTTCTTGCCACAGATTGTCCAAACCTGCCGTCCCAGTAGCCCGTTGATCGGAACCGCGCAGGGGCGACCGTCCTTGTGATCGCGCGAGGTGGGCGTGGTCCACCCAGTCAAAATCACCTGATCTTCCAGACCGATCTGCCGGTGGTTCGCCATGCGCTGACGCAGCTGCGTCAGGTCTTTTGCTCGCGCCCGATACGATCCCGCCATCGGGGTGCGCCATCCGGCGCGTCGCTCCGAACCACAGCCTTTGGCGGATATGCGGGGCGGTAACGCCCGCAGCGCAGAGATCTGCCGCCCCGACGGCGTAACCCGCACCTTCCAGGTCATCCGATACAAGGTCGAACCACTCAAGGGCAGCTTTTGCGGCAACCTGTTCGCCAAAGATTGCTGCAGGCTGGCAGGCTCGGATGAGCCTGAACCATGCAGGCCAGAGATGGCGTTCGTCGTCGAAGCCCTTGTGCGCGCCGGAGTTCGAGAAGGGCTGGCATGGGCAGGACCCCGTCCAGACGGGGCGATTGTCCGGCCAGCCGGCTTGCCTGAGCGCGAGGCTCCAGCCGCCGATGCCGGCGAAGAAGTGGACTTGGGTGTATGGTTTGAGGTCATCAGGGGAAAGGTCACGAATATCGCGGGTGTCGACCACGCCGGGCGCGATGTGCCCGCGCTTGATCAGATTGCGCAGCCACTCTGCGGCATAAGGGTCGATCTCATTATAGAGCGCCTGCATCAGTATTCCGAGGCCAAAAGGATCGTCATCACCCGCCGTGTCACTTCCGGGTCCACCGGATTGGGCGAGCCATATTCCATGGTCTCGTCATAGGCGTCGAGTTTGAACATCACGCGTTCTCCGTCGACATCGATCATCCCGAACTCGTGGGTGCCATAGGGATCGTTATCTTCGCTGAATTCATCGAAATCGCGTACGGCCACGAGGACCCTGGCCAATGTCTGACTGGCTAGACCTGTCACGCCCGACGTCATCAGCACCTGACCGCCTTCGAAGGTCTTTCGGAGTCGGTCGTTTAAGGCGCGGATCGCCTTGGTTTGATCTTCGGGGCCGTTGAATGCTTCGGTCATGCTTTGGGACTAAGGTCAGCTCTATGCTACCGCTCCGCTCAAGACGCGCCAGCTTTGTGCAGAGCGTGACCTCAGCCGGTTGTGGTGCCTGCTTTTGGGGCCGGATCAGACAGACCAAAGCGTGCCATGCCCCGGTCAATGTCAACGGTTTGCCGCTGCGCGTTTGCCCGTTTTGACATCGCCCCTTTGTGGGCGTGGCGCGTTGGACGTGTCTTATTCCTTAACCCCAAAAGACATGACCAACTCACATGACCAGCTTCGACAGAATTGCCTTTCTATCGTTCGCGAGCTCGAAAACGAGAGCGAAGACGTTGCCTTCACCTTCCTCGATGATGCGCTCAGCATCGAATACACCGTGGACGGTCGACACCAGTTTCTCGGCGCCCAACTCTTAGTGGCGTTCGGTGGCCCGACGATCTGGGTAGATACGCGAAGCGACCTGATTAAAGGCTCCTGGGGCGGCGATAAAGTGACGATGCCATTCCGCGACGTGAATGACCTACACAGCCTATGCGAGGATTTATTCGACGCAGGTTCAAGGCGTTGAGCGCATGCGCCCCATCAGCAGAGCTGGGCCAAAGAGCGCGCCCAGCTCAAGGCTGAGTGCCAAGAACAGCGGCAACAGGATCTCACGGCCCTGGCCAAACAGCCCAAGCCGTTCAAAGGTGATCACCATGCGCGCCAACAAATCGGATGCGCCGCTTGAGGCGTCGGTCATGACGACGATCCGATCCAGCACCGCCTGCGCGTCGCGCTGTGCCGCCAGGAAATCCGCTTCGATCTCAGCCGCCAGCGGTCCGCAGCCACCGCGTGCGCATTCAACGCGCCAGGCATCGTTCAAACGCTCCGCCTCCGCCAAACGCCGTGTGTGCTCCGCCCGCAAGCTCCCCAGTGTTTCTGTCTGGAGCGCTGCATCTGCATTCATCTCGGCACCGAGCAGAAACGAAGATGACAAGATTGCGGTCGAGGACAGAATTGAGACGGGCGAAAGCAAAAAGGCAATTCCGAACGCCAACCTAGCCCGCCCGCGCCGTCCCTGAGTCTGAAAAGAAAAGCCCTTTGTCACCAAGAACGGCCGCAGCAGATCAAGCGCCATCAAGCCCACAACAAACGCGACCCGAAACTGATCGGCCTCGCGCCCCAGCTCCCAAGCAAAACTGGCGTTCAAAGTTATCAACGCACCAATCAGGCCAAAGCAAGCGAGGGCTTGGGTCATGTCGACCACGGCGTCTTGGGCTTTGTGCAGTGCAGTGTGTTGGACCGGCAATGCATCAAGCGGCGACAAAGGTGGCAGGGTTCTCTGGGGCTCTGCAAGCGGCGCATACGCCTGCGCAATAGGCTGCGCTGACATGCGCCACAGTTGCGCAGGCTTGTCGAAAACAATCGCGCCCTTGCGCTTGAGCGTCTGCAACACGCGGTGTGTCATGTCTGATGTGACGTGGCTCTGGACGACTGCATCCAGGGCATCAGCGAAGTCTGATTTTGTGAAAGCGGGCGACATCGCGGTCAAAGCCGCGCGCACGTCTGAGTG
>CAYWNJ010000370.1:0-3149 GCA_964459535.1 uncultured Rhodobacterales bacterium | reverse complement strand
AGTGGCCGAGGCCAGCGCCGTACAACCCTTTGCCTATTTGCAGATGGTCTTTGCAACGCTTGTCGGGATTACGCTCTTTGGCGAGGTGCTTGAGCTTGCCGTGCTCCTCGGCGCGGCGGTGATCGTCGCAGCTGGGCTATTCACCCTTTGGCGCGAACGCCAGAAATGAGGCGCCTGCAAGCTCTTCTGAGAATGGCCGGGGAAGCGGATCACGTCCGAGCCGGGCCCGGTAGATTGGAAGGCTTTCGGTCACCCGCATGACGTAGTTTCGGGTTTCTCGAAACGGGATATGCTCGATCCAGTCCACGATATCTGCTTCAGGCGCCCGAGGATCACCGTAAAGCGCAAGCCAGCGCTCCGGACGTGCTGGACCGGCGTTATACGCGGCCGCCATCAGAACCGGATTGCCGCCAAAGCGTTCCGCCATTTGAGCGAGGTAAGTCGCGCCAAGCCAGGCATTGTAAATCGGATCCGAGGTCAGCCGGGCCGTGTTATGCTCGCGCCCGATGCCAAGATCTTGCGCGACATCCCGCCCGGTGCCCGGCATAAGCTGCATCAGCCCCAAGGCGCCCGCACCGCTGCGCACATTGGGATCAAACTCGCTTTCACGGCGTGCAACGGCAAGCGTAAGTGCCGGGTCCATCGACAATTCCGCCTCGGCGAGCGGATGCAAAGGGTAATAGGCGGCAGGCAGAATAAGCCCGCGCCGCGCTGCTTTCTTGGCAATCATCACTGCCAAATGTGGTTGCTCCAAATCCAGCGCCGCCTGGCCGAGATGCGCCGTACCCGTCGCATCAAGCCGGTCGGCAAGGTGAACCCAAAACATTTCAGCCATTGAGAGTTCACCTGAGGCCTGGCTAACGAGCCCTGCCTGAAAGAGCGGTTCGGAGGCGAGCGTCGTGCTGGACCAATCCCCGGTCGCCGCGAAATTACGCAGCTCGGGGTCGAAGGGCAAACCGGCCTTCTCTGCCGCAAGCAGCCCATAAAAGCTGGTCTGATAAGCTGCACCCGCGACATAACTTGCGCGCGCCGCTTCGCTATCACCTTGCGCCTCATATGCCCGACCGATCCAATAGGCGGCCCGCCCGCGAGAGATAGGCGTGCGCACAGCGGCCTGATGGTTTTGGAAATGCCGCAGCGCGGTTTCAGGGTCATTCAATTTGCGCAGCGCGATATAACCTGCAAGCCACTCAAGGTCGGCATATTGCGCCCCCTCGCTCAGCCCGTGCGCTGCGGCCATGGCATAAGCGCGCTGCGGATCACCATCACGCATCTCATCGCGCGCCAAGGCCCGGCGGCGGCTGGCCCACGCGGCAGGCCGCCCCAATGCACCCGAACGCTCCAGCAAAAGCGTCTTGGCCGAATCCCAGCGACCCGCGCGAATGTGCCACTCAAAGAGGTCACGGGCGAGGCCCGCATCCTCTTTAAGCGCATCCGGAACCTTCTCCAACCGTGCAGAAACATCCCCTGCCTGGCTTTGCAAAGCCAAGCGGGCGCGCAGCAAGGCGCGCTGATCCGCCTCAAGATGGGGACGTAGCCGCGCCGCCGCATCGGGTTTGCGTTCCCAAAGCAGCATGTCCGCGCGCGCCGCGTGATGGGGGCGCAGCAAAGCTTCGTATTGGCCCAGAAGCTTATCCTGGCTCTGAATGTCCATGTTCATCGTGTGCCACGCAAGCACCAGGCTGGCCTCTGCCTCACCAATCTCGCCTAAGCTGTCATTAGCCTCGGCATAAGCGACGACACCATCGGGGGTTTCGGGCGGGCTTTCTGCAAAAAACGCGAGCACCGTCTCTGGACCTTCGGCAATGGCAGCCTCTTCCGCGCGGCGGCGCATCACCGCACGGCCCGGCCAATCCGGATAGCGCGTCAGAAAGTCTGCAAACTCCTGCAAAGAGCCCTGCCCTGCGCGCAAATAGAGCCATGTCACGATGTCTTGGGCGATGGGCGCATCCTTACTGGCGATCTGCGTCGCGTTCTGCCAATCAGCCCGCCGCGCCGCCGCGATGGCTTGTGCCAACGGGCGCGGGCGTATGGTGTCCTCGCTTTGCGCGAGGGCGGGAAGCGGCACGCCGAGCAGGGCGGCAACAAAGATCAGACAGCTGAACGCTTGCATTTGCGGTAATCCAAAGGATAAGGCACGTCATAGGTTACGCCGCTGGCGCGGCGTTTCAACCAAGACTGCGCGAGAGACGTCAAAAAACGACCAAATGCGCGCTCATATAGGGAGTTTCGATATGTTCCATGGCTCACTTGTTGCCCTTGTTACCCCGTTTCGTGGCGGTGCGGTGGATGTCGAAGCGCTCAAACGCTTGGTTGAGTGGCATATTGGCGAAGGTACAGATGGGCTAGTCCCTGTCGGCACCACCGGGGAAAGCCCTACGCTAAGCCATGCAGAGCATGAGCTTGTCGTCGAGACTGTCGTCAAAGCCGCCAATGGCCGGGTGCCCGTGATCGCGGGAGCCGGCTCGAACAATACGGTCGAGGCCATTCGTTTGTCGGAACATGCGGCGAGGGTGGGCGCGGATGGGCTGCTGGTTGTCACGCCTTACTATAACAAGCCAACCCAGCGCGGATTGATCGCACATTTTACGGCGGTACATGATTGCTGCGACCTGCCTGTCATCATCTACAATATCCCCCCCCGCTCGGTCATCGACATGACGCCCGACACCATGGGGGAGCTTGCCAAACTACCCCGCATCGTTGGGGTCAAAGACGCCACGGGCGACGTGGCGCGGGTGAGTTGGCAGCGGATCACCTGCGGCGCGGATTTCGTGCAGCTCTCAGGAGAGGACGCAACGGCACACGGGTTTAATGCCCAAGGCGGTGTAGGCTGCATCTCGGTCACGGCAAATGTCGCACCCAAACTTCTGGCGCAAATGCAGGCCGCCTGCCGGTCGGGGGATTATGCCACGGCGCTTGAGATCCAAGATCGGTTGATGCCACTTCATAAGGCCGTCTTTACCGAGCCCGGATTGGTTGGGGCCAAATACGCGATGTCAAAGCTGGGGCTCTGCTCAGACGAGGTACGCCTGCCGCTTACTGAACTTACAGACGAGACCAAAGCGCTGGTTGAGGCAGGGCTGGCTCATGCCGGGCTGCTTTAGGGCGCGTTCCCATGGGCCTTGCCGCTAAGTCTTAGCGCCTTC
>CAYWNJ010000369.1:0-3152 GCA_964459535.1 uncultured Rhodobacterales bacterium | reverse complement strand
CTTATGCTGCGCATCGCGCTGCTTCGGGAAACCCTCCGGCCAGGCCCAGCGCATCTCGTCCCAGCGGTAGGATTGCGTGCAACTGACTTCGCGCGCCAGATCAAGGCCCTCAAGCCCTTGGAACGCGCGCGCGGCAGCGACGAGTGCCTCAGTATCGAAGGCGCCGTTTGGATCATGGGCAAGGGCAACATGCGGTGCGCCAGCCTGCCGAATGGCGCGGGTCAAGCGGCGCGTGTCGACCGCGCCAATCGCGATGCGCCCGCGCGTGGCCAGCCAATCCGACAAGGTTTGCACATTGCGCCAGTTCGAGGGCTCAGTCGGCATCCACTTAACCACCATCCCAGCCGCCGCAGGTGCATTCGCCTCGTCGTCCTGCATGTTGGTGCCAACATTACCGATATGCGGAAAAGTAAAGGTCACAATCTGCCCGGCGTAAGACGGATCGGTCATGATTTCCTGATAGCCCGTCATCGCGGTGTTAAAGCACAGCTCTGCCTCGGCCTGGCCCGTTGCGCCGAAACCGACACCGTAGAATAACGTCCCATCGGCGAGAGCAAGGCAAGCGGTCGGATGGGTCATCAGGCGGGCCTCTTTGGGTAGATCGGGGCAAATTGCACGGTGTGTATGCTGCGCAGCAGAGAGGGTCAAGCGGCCTTGGGGTATCTGGTGATATGAAAAAGCACTCTTCTCTCTATCCTCAGCGGATTTCCGCAGCAGCTTGAAGCGGGCGGGGCGAGCGGTTATTGTTCCGCATTTGAACGACCCGTGAAGATGGGGCTGTGAGGATAACGTCGTGACGCAACAAAGCATCAGAGATCACATTGGCGCGCTGCTTAAGCAAGCGATGAAAGATAAAGATCGGACGCGGCTGTCGACGCTCCGCTTGATTAGCGCCGCGATTAAAGACAAGGACATCGAGGCGCGCGCTGCCGCTGGGGATGAAGGGCAAGTCGGCGATACCGAAGTGCTGGCGATTCTGAGCCGCATGGTTAAGCAGCGCCAGGACAGTGCCCAGGCTTACGAAGAGGGCGGGCGGATTGACTTGGCCGAGAATGAGCGCAGCGAAATTTTGATCATCGAAGAGTTCTTGCCGCAGCAGCTAAGCCCAGAAGAGGTCGCCTCTGCCGTTGATGCGCAAATCGCGGAAATCGGCGCGAGCGGTATTCGGGACATGGGGCGCGTTATGGGCGCGCTTAAGGCAAAATATACCGGCCAAATGGACTTTGCTGCCGTTGGACCAATTGTGAAATCGCGCCTGTGCGGGTGAGCGTTAATGGGCCCTAGCGCGCCCGACCTTAAACCTGAGGCACCTGGCGGTCATTCGAATAGCGCCGTTCCGAGGGGTGGCGCGTTGCAACGGCGACCGTCGCGCAGGAGATATGTACGAAGTAAGATACCTCAGGTTCACGGTCGGGCGCTTTAAGGCGCCAGTGAAGCGCGGACCTCGTCCAGCAGGCGTTTAGCCTCGGAGCCTTGCAATTTGGCGATATCGTCTTGGTATTTCAGGATCGCCCCCAACGTATCAGCAATCACCTCCGGGCTGAGTTCAAGCACGTCTAGGGCGAGCAAGCACTTAGCCCAGTCAATCGTTTCCGCCACCCCTGGCTTTTTGAACAGATCTTCGGTCCGTAAGCGCTGGACAAAAGCAACGACCTCGCGGCTGAGCTGCTCCGTTACTTCCGGTGCCCGGGCCGAGAGAATCTCTATCTCGCGCTCAAAGTCCGGATAGTCGACCCAGTGATAAAGGCAGCGCCGTTTGAGCGCATCATGCACCTCGCGGGTGCGATTGGAGGTCAAAATGACAATCGGCGGCTCGGGGGCGCAAATCGCGCCAAGTTCTGGGATCGTCACCTGAAATTCGCTCAACGCTTCAAGTAAAAACGCTTCGAACGGTGCGTCGGTGCGGTCAAGCTCATCAATCAGCAAAACCGGCGGGCCAGCGGGATCTGGCCGCATCGCCTGTAAAAGCGGGCGCTCGATGAGATAGGTTTCCGAGAAGAGCTCTTCCTGAAGCCGCCCGCGTTCCGCGCCGCCACTCGCCTCTGCGGTGCGAATGGCGACCATCTGGGCGGCAAAATTCCACTCATAAACCGCGCTCGCCGCATCAAGACCTTCATAGCATTGCAGCCGGATAAGTCGGCGGCCCAGCCCGGCGGCAAGGGCCTTGGCGATCTCGGTTTTACCAACGCCCGCCTCTCCTTCGAGAAAGAGCGGGCGACCAAGTCGCAATCCTAGGAACGCAACCGTGGCAAGGGCCCGCCCGCAGACATAGTCCTGCTCGGCAAGCGTGGTTTGAACCGCATCAATCGAGTCTAGCTTTGACATATGCCGCAAGAGGTGCATCTGCGCTGCCTAAGGTCAAGGCTTTGGTGAGTGAAAGATTGACGGAATATATCCAATCTGGCATGAATTAACGGAAAAATGAGGTGCTGGCGATAGATGTTTTGCGCCTGAGGCAAGCGAGAGACACTTATGGCCGAACTTGACGCGCATACGCCTTTGCGCATCACTGTCGTGACATGCGTAAAGAACGAGGGGCCCTTCCTGTTGGAGTGGATCGCGTTCAACCGTGTGATTGGTGTCACTGATTTTCTTTTTTACTCGAATGATTGCTCGGACGCGACGGATGAATTGTTGGAGGCCCTCGTAGACCGCGACATTGTCCACCATCTTCCAAACCCGGCCAAGGGCCGAAACTATCAAATGGAGGCATTTCGGGATGCGCGCAAACAAGATGTTGTGACCGAAGCTGATTGGGTATTGATCATTGATGTTGATGAATTTTTGAATATCCATGTGGGTGACGGCACACTGAGCGCGCTCATCGAAGCCTGCGGCGATCCTCAAGCGATCAGTTTCTTACACCAGTTTTTTGCGAATGGCGGCGTTGATACCTATCACGACATTCCGGTAATCGAGCAGTTTACGCATTCTCACAATCCAGATATCTGGTTGAGCGATACGGAAATCGAAGTCAAAACCATGATACGCCGGGATTGCCCCGTTCAGTATTATGGCGTTCATCGGCCCTATTTCAAAGCCAGCCTGCCCAAAGAGCGGTATCCAAGTTGGACCGATGGGTCCGGGCGTGCGGTACCGCGCCAGTTTTCGGCGTCTTTTAAACGGCCGCGCGTCTTAAAACTTGCCGCGCG
>CAYWNJ010000368.1:0-3152 GCA_964459535.1 uncultured Rhodobacterales bacterium | reverse complement strand
CATCAAGCCCCTGAAAGGCTGGGATCGAGAGCAGTTCATCACGCAAGGCTTCATCGCCAACGCTCAGCCCCAATTGCGCGGCCTCGTGATCATAGGCGCGGGCCTGGACGATCCGGGCAAGCACCGCCTGGTCAAGGCCGAGAGATTGCGCCTCTGCAAAGGGAACGGCGCGCCCTCGCTGCTGCGCCAGCGCGTTGAGTTCTTGGCTGAGCTGCCGGGCATATTGATCAATGTCGATCTGCTTGTCCCCGACCTCGCCCAAGCTGCGTAATGTCCCGCCAAGCTGGGTGATCCCAAAGCCGCCGAGCGACAGGATAAGAAGGGTCATCAGGATCCAGATCGCACCGCGCGAGACAGGGTTAGACGCTTTGGCCATAGCAAATGCTCCGATAAGGTTCGCGTTTGTCTAGCGGCGGTCCCAGAGCGGGGCAAGAGCCTCAAGCCGATCAAAGAGCTGCGCGATCCCTTGCGCATCAATATTGGCAAAGGCGATGCGCAGCTCGGTTGCGCCTTCTGCGTCTTGCTCGGGGCGGAACATCGTGCCGGGTAGGCACAAAATCCCCGCCTCGTGCACCAGTCGCGGCGCGAGCGTTTCTGAGCTTTCGACAAAAGGGTGGCGCAGATAGGCAAAATAGGCCCCAACGCCAAGCAAGGCCCATCCTTGCGCCTTTAGCCGCGGCATTTCCGCCTCAATCGCTGCGCGCCGGGCGAGTATTTCGGATCGCTCGCCCGATAGCCAGGTGCCGAGGTTCTCGATCCCCCATAGGGCGGCGTGCTGGCCAACTTGGCTGGGGCAGATCGCGACGGTATCCAAGAACTTCTCCGCCTCGGCAAGCCGCTTGGGGCTGCTAACAAGTGCCCCAACCCGGTGACCGGTCAGGCGATAGGCTTTGGAAAAGGAATAAAGGTGGATGAAATGCGCATCCCAGCCGTCGGCTTGAAAGAGGGTATGCGGCGGGCCAAAGCGGCTGTCAAAGTCGCGATAGGTCTCATCCAAAATCAAGGCAATGCCGGTCTCTTGCGCCAGCGCGTAAAAGGCATCGATCAAGCTGCGCGGATATTCCACGCCGCCCGGATTATTCGGCGTAACCAAGGCAATGGCCCGGGTCCGCGGGGTGATGGCGGCGCGCGCCTGCTCGGGCTCGGGCAGTAATCCTGCGCCGGTTGGGAGGGCCACAGCCTCGACCCCTGCCATATCCAGCCACATTTTGTGATTGAAATACCAAGGGGTTGGCAGAATGACCTCATCGCCCTCGCCGCACAGCGCCGATATCGCGGCGGCAAAGGCTTGATTGCAGCCCGAGGTAATCGCGACCTGCTCAGGACTAACGTCACCTTGATAATGCGCGCCGATCTGAAGAGCGAGAGAGCTGCGCAGCTCTGGCAATCCTAGAACCGGACCGTAAAGATGGGTTGTATCATCGGTTAGTACAAATTGCGCCATCGCTTCCCGCAAGTCTCGCGGGGGCGGGTCAACCGGTGCCGCTTGGCTGACATTGATTAAGGGGCGATCCTCGGGCTGTGTCACCCCCTCAAGCCAGCGCCGCGCCTCCATAACCGGCGGTGCAAAGGTCGAAGCGGTGCGCGAGAAAAAAGCCATGAGGCTGTCTAAAGCGTTTTAGATCTGCGCGCTAGTCATGATCAATGCGCCGGATGCAGCAACAAAGGCTGACTTTTTTCCCCGAGGCGGTAGCAATCGTGCAAAGAGCAGACTAGGTGTTACCCATTCAGCCGAGCCGGAGCGAGGATTATTCGTGGGAGCAGTCGCATACCAAATGGTCTTTTTGATCGTTGGACTGCTTGGCGTTATTTTCAGTGCGCGGTTCTTTCTGAAAGGGGCAATCGCGGCATCCATCCGTTTTGGGATACCCGAATTTCTGGTTGGTAGCCTGATTGTCGCCGTCGGCACCAGCGCGCCAGAATTTGCGATCAACATCGCCGCCAGCCTCCAGCAAGCCGGTGACGTGATCGCGAGCAACATCATCGGCAGCAATATCGTGAATATTGGGCTTGGGATTGGCTTTGCCGGGCTGTTGGTGCGCTATACCGCCTCTCCGCCCGCCTATCTCTCGGCGGCTTTTGTGGGCCTTGCGGGCGCAGTCGCCCTGTTGCTCCTCACAGTGCTGAGCGGAGAGGGGGAGAGCGCGCGCTATTCCAGATTTGCCGCGCTGATCTTTGTGCTGGGCTTTGCGGGCTTTGCCTATTGGTCCATTTGGCATTTGAACGTTGAGGAAGAAGAGGACGAGCTGCCTGGCAAGAATATCTCGCGCGCGGCGATGCTGGCGCTGCTCGTGCTCGGCGCGCTTGGCATGAGCTTTTTCGCGGACATGACGGTTTCGAATGCGGTCGATCTCGCGACGCAATTGGGCATACCTAGCGTTGTGATCGGGGCGACGATTGTTGCCGCAGGTGGCAGCCTGCCCGAGGTTTTTGCCTGCATCGAGGCGGCGCGGCTCAAGCGGCCCAATATTGTGGTGGGCAATATTGTCGGCAGCCAAGTGTTCAATATCTTTGGAATTCTCGGGATCTCGGGGCTGGTCGCGACGTTTGAATATGATCGCGTTGTTGCCAATGATCTGATCTTTTTGATCGCAATGACCGTGATTTGGATTATCTCATTTCGATGGCTGCCGCTTCGACAGCGTGTGGCCCCGATCTTTCTGGCGATCTATGCCCTCTACGCCCTTTATCTTATCTGCCTGGCCCTCTGCGGGTAGCTTACGACGTTTTGACCACGATCCCGCTCGTGGGCAAAATATCGGGATACCGCCAATTGTTGTACAGATAGGCCGTATCGCCCCGTGACAAAAAGCAGGGGGCTAAATCCTGAGCCATGATTGCATCGAAACCTCGAGCTCCGCTCCCGAAGACACCGGAGCCCATAGGCTAGCGATCCATAATGAACATCTGATTGGCGAACGCGGCCTTGAGCACAGCCTGCGCGGTGGTCTCAACCGAGAGCACTTCGCGCGCCAGTCGCAAATGTTTCTCGACCGTTCCGGTGGTGAGGTTCATCAGAATGGCAATATCTTGCGTGGTTTTGCCATCACCAACCCATTCAAGCACCTCGCGTTGGCGCGGGGTTAAGCTTCGGGTTGGAGAATGGTAGGGTAGGGTGAGGATCTTGAGATGCGCAACATTGTTCATCAAGA
>CAYWNJ010000367.1:550-3159 GCA_964459535.1 uncultured Rhodobacterales bacterium | reverse complement strand
TAAGCCGATTCATTTACAACTTGTGGAGTGTAAATGAATCATATCCTTACTTAGCCCCCAGCCATCCGCAGGATGGCAACGCGCCGACCGCCCGCACGGGCGGCGCGTTCCGCGCCACCCTCGGTCGGCTTGAGCGAAGCGGAACATTCGCAAACACAGTCAATTGGAGTCGTCAGGCTACAACTACCGGCAATATCCGCTAACTGTTCATACCCGCGCGCCCTTTTTGCGGCGGCTGGACGCCCCTATATGAGCGCGGTATGCACACGGGGGCGCGCGGCCCAAGGGGAAATCTTATGACAACAGGATCGCAGATTGCTTGGGATGACACCGTCCTGCCCTTTCAGCTTGATGCGTCCGACATTCGCGGACGCGTGGCGCGGCTCGACGGGGTGCTGGGCGGGATTTTGAAACAGCATGACTATCCCCCGGTCATAGAGGCGCTTGTGGCCGAAATGGCCGTACTGACGGCGCTGATTGGCCAAGCGGTTAAGCTGCGCTGGAAGCTCTCGCTTCAGGTGCGCTCTAAAGGGGCGCTGCGGATGATTGCGACGGATTATTACGGCCCTGCCGAAGATGGGGAGCCTGCAAAGATACGGGCCTATGCCAGCTTTGATGCCGAACAGATCCGCGACGCGCAGCCTTATGATCTGGTGCAAGATGGGTATTTCGCGATCCTGATTGATCAGGGCAAGAATATGCAGCCCTATCAGGGCATCACGCCCTTGACCGGTGGATCGCTCGCCGATAGCGCCGAGGTGTATTTTGCGCAATCCGAGCAGCTCCCCACCCGGTTTGCGCTCAGCGTTGGGCGCAGCCAGGAAGACGGGCCAGAGCATTGGCGCGCGGGCGGCGTGATGATCCAGCACATGCCGCAAGCCTCTCCGCTGGTTGCGGAAGGCGATGGTACCGGAGAGGTCCTCCGCGCCGCCGATCTGGTGTCGGATACGGTTGCAGAGAATTGGAACCGGGTGAACATCCTGCTTGATACGGTCGAAGATCTTGAGTTGGTCGGTCCCTCAGTCGCGCCGAGTGATCTGCTGACCCGGCTCTTCCACGAAGAGGCGCCGCGCATCTTTGACGCCCAGCCCGTGCGCTTTGGCTGTACCTGCTCGGAGGCGCGCGTGCGGCAAAGCCTGTCGATCTACTCGGCCAAGGATATCGCGCAGATGACGACGGAGGAGGGGCGCGTGACGGCAGATTGCCAGTTCTGCGGTGCCCATTACGATTTGGATCCCAAAACCGTCGGCCTTGACGCCGAGCTACAATGACAAACTGGCGCGCGCAGCTGGACGCCGCATTGCGCGCGCCGGGTCGTCCCTCTTCGGATTTTGACTTGAATGTTGATACGGTCTTGCCCCCCACCCGCAAGCTGCGCGATGCGGGCGTACTCATCGCGGTTGATGAGGCGGCGGGAGTGCCGCGCGTTTGGCTGACCAAGCGGTCTTCCAAGCTAAAGCACCACCCCGGCCAGATCGCGTTTCCAGGTGGCAAGGTGGATCCGCAGGACGGGGGCCCTATCGCCGCTGCCTTGCGCGAGGCACATGAAGAGATCGGCCTGCCCGCCGAGCACAGCCAGGTGCTAGGCACCTTGCCCAGCCATGAGACGGTCACGGGCTTTGTTGTCACACCGGTGATCGCGCAGATCACCGTACCGTTTCGCCCGACGCCCGAGCCGGGCGAGGTGGCCGAGGTGTTTGCCGTTCCGCTCGCGCATCTGCTTGATCCTGCTAACTTCTCGGTCCAGGCGCGGCGTTGGCGTGGGGCTGAGCGTGCCTATTACACAGTACCCTATGGCCCCTACTACATCTGGGGCGCGACCGCGCGGATACTTAGGGCTTGGGCGGATTTGATGGCATGAAACTGCCAGCGGATACCGCCTTTCTGAGCGATAAGAATGCGCGGGCGGTTACGGCTGCGATTGAGGAAAGCGGCGCACAAGTTTTCTTTGTCGGAGGATGCGTGCGCAACGCGCTGCTTGGGCTAAAGGCCGCCGACATTGATCTTTCGACCGATATGCACCCCGAGCGGGTGATGGAGGTCGCCCAAGCCGCCGGGCTTAAAGCCATTCCGACCGGGATCGCGCACGGGACGGTGACTGTCGTAGCGGGCGGGTTGCCCTTTGAGGTCACCACTTTTCGCAAGGACGTGGAAACCGATGGCCGCCGGGCGGTTGTCCGCTTTGCCGATCGGATCGAGGAAGATGCACAGCGCCGCGATTTCACGATCAACGGTCTTTATGCCGATCCCGAAGGGCAGATCTTTGATCCTGTCCAGGGTCTGCCCGACATTGCGGCGCGGCGCGTGCGCTTTATCGGCGATGCTCAGGCCAGGATTGCCGAGGATCGCCTACGCATGCTGCGCTTTTTCCGCTTTACCGCCTGGTATGCAGATCCGAACGCGGGCATGGATCCAGATGCGCTCGCTGCGATTGCCGAGGCTGCGCCGGACGCGCAAAACCTCTCTGCCGAGCGGATTGGGGCCGAACTGCTCAAGCTTCTTGCAGCCCCCGATCCCGCGCCAGCTTTGGCCTCAATGCAGCAAAGCGGTCTTGGCTATGCCGTGTTGCCTGGCAGTGATGCTACGCCCATGGCGCGCCTGGTCCATGT
>CAYWNJ010000367.1:0-540 GCA_964459535.1 uncultured Rhodobacterales bacterium | reverse complement strand
AAGACACCCTGGACCTTGCGCCCGATCCCATCCGCCGCCTTGCCGGGCTTACCCCAAGCGTTGAGAACCTTCGCCTTTCGCGCCTGCAACAGCGACAGCATGTGCTTCTGCGCGCACTGATTGGAAGCGCGGACGCCCCTGCGGCTTTGGCCTATCGCTATGGTGAGGCGACGGCATGGGATACGCTGGCCTTACGCGCCGCACTCCTTGAAGCCACCGTGCCGCTTGACGCGGCGACGGCGATTGCGCGCGGGGGCCAAGCGGTCTTCCCGGTTCGAGCCGAAGATTTACCGTTAACGGGCAAAGCGCTCGGCGAGGCACTACGCACATTAGAGACGACTTGGATCGCCTCCGATTTCACTCTGACAAAGGCTGAATTGCTGCGCGGCGCAGAATAGGGGTGACAGCGCTAACATCCCGCGCTATAGGAGCTTTACATACATGAGGAGGATGCGAATGTTTTACGGGATCTGGTTTATCTGACGCCAGCGCTTTGCCCGTAGTGACGGAGCAGCGCTTGTGTTGCTTCTTCCTTTGCAC
>CAYWNJ010000366.1:0-3167 GCA_964459535.1 uncultured Rhodobacterales bacterium | reverse complement strand
CGCCGGGCTAGAGCTAAACGTATCCGTCCCCCCATCCGCAACCGCGCCGCCTTCGGACGAGCTGATCCCGATCTCTGGCGCGGCAGCGACCGCGAGTGTCCGCTGGTTGATGTACTGCGTGTTGGTCACGTCGCTAAATGCAATTTCGTAATTGTAGGTCAGACCATCGTCGTTATCGACGGCCTCAAATCGTATGCCGAGATAGTCTTCGGCGGCAAAGCTTAGCGCGTTGCCATCCAGCCGATCCTGACGCACCAATGTGCCGTCCCTGATGTCGATGTTACAATCACTTTCCATTTCAGCTTCGGTCCACTCGCCAAAGGTGGCGAATGTACCCGAGATCGGGGCATTACTTTGCCATTCATTATCAATAATCCCTTCTCGGTTCGGGCCGCCCTCAAAAATCGCAGTACCGCTTATTGCGGAGTAAGTTGGGATAATTTGGCAATTCGCATCACCGCTATGGCCATCTATATTGAGTCCTGAAATGGAAGGAGTTCCGCTGAAGGCCGAGGCTGTAGTAGCGGAGAGTGCAAGGGCTCCCCCCACCAACGCCGCCCGCGCACCAAATTTGCAGAGCTGTCCGAGTTGGGCGCATTCTTTGAAAATATTTTTAGGCAAGAAAGCAAGCATCAAATTTCTCCAAGCCAAAATTCATTTATCGTCGGCAACGGATTCTTCCGCGAAGGCCGCGCGCGAGTTAAGCGTCTCTTAACACCTTTGTGTTTCCCCGCCCATCAATTAAAGAATATACTACCTGCGTTCTGTGGTATTTTCGGCACATTCACGCGATGGTAGAAATCGGGCTGCGAAACGCACCAAAAATCGCCGAAAATTTAATCAGAAGCTTAGTATGTGCGCTATGAAGTTGGGCGTTGGTCTTGCGGAGCCCATTCCATCTCGTGATGATGCCCGGCGGTTTCGATCACACGAAAACCGTGCCGCGCGTAAAGCCGTTGAGCGCGCCCGCCGATAACTGTTGACAGCCGCACGGGCACCTTGCCGCCATGTGCCTCGTTAAGCAGACTGCGCAGAATATCCGTCCCGATGCCCCGCCCTTGCCAATGCGGATGAATCGATAGGTCGATAATCCGCATCAGCCTGTCTGTGCGCAAAACGATCAACCTTCCGATATCGACGTCATCAAGCTGGATGATGCGGTGTACCGCGCCGATATAGTTGAGATGATAGCTCTCGGACTGCATGGCGAACTGACCACGCAGAAAATGGTCTTTGTCGCCCTCCGACATAAGGGCGTAAGACATCTCTTCTGCGCGCGTTCCTGCATAGAGTTGAAACAAGAACTCTTGGTCATCATTTTCAATGATCCGAAAGGTGACTTTACCTTTCGGAAGCAAAGGGCCGGTCAGTTCAGCACCATTTCGATGACATCCCCGCCTGCGCGCCTTGGGCTGCGGCCCAAAAAGAGCGTGGAGGACCCCAACCGCGCATTTGAAACCTGGTAGAGCGCGTGTTCATCGGCGATGAAGTGATCCTTGTCCGGGCTGTCAAATACGGCGATCAAACCCTCGGCACGGGGTAAGTGGCTGGGCCGCTCAGCCCCTGATCTGACAGGTTCGACATCCACCAACTCAAGCACACCCTGGCGACCATCCGCCGCGGTAACTTTGAACCGCGTGCCGATGAGCTGGGACATTTCTGGTGCTGTAACCCTTGCCCAGTCTGTTGGCGCTGTTACCGTTGGGGTTGGTCCCACCGACGCCGAGCCTACGGCTGGCGCTATCGCGACACCTAATGCCGCAGCATTCACCGCAAGGAACTCCCTGCGGCTTGGAGCATTCTGATGTTTCATATGGCTATCTTTCTCGGACAATTGATGGGCGCGCGATCTAGCTGCGAGATGGGAAAACACCTGTCATCGCAATTTGAAAATTCACGGCAAGAAATGGAGGGCGGTTTTCATGGGGTTGGTCTCCGCCTTGGCTCTGCTCGGTGATCGTAATCGCATCCGCCGCCATACTGGTTGCGCCGCGACCGACCGAGGTATTGTAAATATTTGTCGACCCTGTGGTGCTAGCATGATAGGCTGAACTTGGATCTGTGGTACTAGCGGTCGAGCTGGTCACCTTATGCTGCGCCGAGGTGCTATGGTTGTGACTTGGCATTTCAAGTGGTGACAGCGTAACAGTTTCCACCCCGCCGCGGACTCCAATCGGATAGTTGCCAAGTCCAGGGCCGCTTCCATAATGCATTGGCACGCGGCCACGCAATTCGGGCAAAGCGAAAGACGATCGTCCATCGCCGCCATAAATTGTGCCCAGCAACGAGAATAGCGCAGTATTCTGCGAGATCGCGATAAGTTGACCGTTGCAAAGGGACCATCCCCGTACAGCGAAATTAAAGCCGAACATTTGAATCTGGCCGAGATAAGGGTCTGCCATTTGAGAGTTCCATCCTAAATGAGGTGCCACGTGGCACAGTGCGCAGGAAAAAGGCGAGGTACTGATAAATTTTTCGAGCGAAATACTCTTCGCGTTTAGGTTCACACAGGCCGCTTTGTTCCGTCAAGTAAAATGAGCCTGCCGCTGTTTTGTTTTCGTGTACTGGCGCTCAAAGCGTCAAGCCTGGGTTTGGCGCAGGCGCTAAGCGACTTTGTGGCCCTGGCTCCAGACGCCGCGCAGCAGTGGGGTTTGGCCAACTTTGCGGACGCGGAGGACATCGCCGCGCTTACCCGTTTCAAGCACGCCGCGATCCGCAAGCCGTGCCGCCTTTGATGGGTTGCGCGTGACCGTTGCGATGGCGCGGGGCAGATCGTCCCAGATTGCGGCCAGTTTGAAGGCGGAGAGGAGCAGGGCGGCGGGCACATAGTCAGAGGAAACGATGTCCAGCAGGTCGGCGCGCGCCAGGTCTTCGGCGGCGACATTGCCCGAGTGCGACCCACCCCGGATTAGGTTGGGAGCGCCCATCATAACGGCTATCTGGTGGTCCCGGCAGGCCTGCGCCGCCTCACGGGTCGTTGGAAACTCGGCAAAGCCAACGCCGTTCTGCGCCGAGGTTGCGACATGGGCGGTTGTGGTGTCGTCATGGCTGGCCAGCACGGCGCCCAGACTCTGCGCTTCGGTCACCGCGCCTGCCTCATGTTTGGCCCCAAAGCGCCGTTGCAGGTTCAAGAGGTTTTTTACATGTTCTTCGAAATCGGCGTCGTT
>CAYWNJ010000365.1:0-3177 GCA_964459535.1 uncultured Rhodobacterales bacterium | reverse complement strand
CCGGGGGAGGTGATCTGTTTCCCGCGATTGTGTCGCCCCTTTGGGGCTTTGAAGGGGGCCGCCTGCGCGAGAGCTTTCCAGCCATGTGGGCCGCCGCAGACGCAGCGGCAGAGCGCCTGGCTAGGCAAGCAGGGCAGGGGGTCGAGATCGAGGAACAGACCAGCCACGCGGCGGCGGATGTGATCTTTCGCACCTTGTTTTCGATCCCGATTGAGCATCACCTCGCCCGCGCCGTGTTCGAGGCGTTTCGCACCTATCAGCGCAGCCAACCGATCCTTAATCTCGCGGCATTTATCCCGCTGCCGCGCTGGGCACCGCGCTTGCACCGCCGCTCAACGCGCCGCAGCGCCGCGCATATTCGCTTCAGGTTTTCACGCAGCTTGTCGCCGAGCGGCACGCACAGATTGAGCGCGGCACCGCGCCGGATGATCTGGCTACGAAGATTATGACAACTCGCGACCCTGAAACCTCAGAGCTCTTCTCGCCCGAAGAAATGGTCGATCAGGTCGCGATCTTCTTTCTGGCGGGGCATGAAACCAGCGCCTCGGCCCTGGCTTGGGCGCTTTATCTGATGGCGCTTTATCCAGAGTGGCAAGAGCGTGTTGCGGCAGAGGCGCAGCAGCTTGAGGGTTGCGATTTTGCTGTGATGTCGCAGCTGCCGATCGCGCGTGATGTGTTTCGCGAAACGCTGCGCCTCTATCCGCCGGTGCCTATGATGGTGCGCGCGGCGACCCAAACCGAAACCTTCCGCGACCGCCCTATCAAACGGGGCGCGCAGCTTGTGCTCAGCCCGTGGCATTTGCACCGCCACACCCGTCTTTGGGCGGAGCCCGACGCCTTCGATCCTGGCCGCTGGCAGCAAGAGGCGGGACGGGCGAGCGCGCGCAACGCCTATATGCCCTTCAGCGCCGGCGCGCGGGTTTGCCCGGGCGCGGGGTTTGCGATGATCGAGGGACCGCTCTTGCTCGCCCGAATTCTGCGCGACCTGCGCGTTACGCCTGCGGGGGCCGCACCGCCCGTGCCGGTTGCGCATCTAACGGTCCGGTCGGCGGAGGGGATCTCTTTGCGCGTCGAAGCGCGTGCGCGTTAGGGCTAGGCAAGCCGCGCTTGGCTTGCGAAAAAGGGGCGGGCAAGAGAATCAGGTGAGAGGGTGAAGATGGCAGATACCGAGGCACAAAAGGCTCAGATCGGGACGGGCAAAGGGTTTATCGCAGCGCTGGATCAAAGCGGCGGCTCAACCCCAAAGGCGCTCGCGCTTTATGGCGTGGATGCTGGGGCTTATGAGGGCGAAACGGCCATGTTCGCCGAAATACATGCCATGCGCACGCGTATTATCACATCGCCGGAGTTCACCTCTCAGCGGGTGATTGGCGCGATCCTATTTGAGCGGACCATGCGGGCCCATATTGAGGGCAAACCCGTGCCCGAGGTGCTTTGGAACGACAAAAATATCGTACCGTTTCTGAAAATCGATAAAGGTCTGGAGGCAGAGGCGGACGGGGTTCAACTCATGAAGCCGATCCCCGGTCTTACTGAATCGTTGGCCGAGGCGCGTTCTTTGGGTATTTTCGGCACCAAGGAGCGCTCGGTCATTCATGCGGCGGATGATATCGGCATTGCGCGCATTGCAGCGCAGCAATTTGATGTCGCGCATCAGGTTCTAGAGGCGGGCTTGGTTCCGATCGTCGAGCCAGAGGTCAGCATTGACGCCCCAGATAAAGCCGCGGCAGAGGACATCCTTACCCGCGCGCTGATGAGCCATGTCGATGCGCTTGGGCCGGGCCAGCAAGTTATGTTGAAGCTCACAATTCCAGACCAACCGGGGCTGTATGATGTCCTAGCGGCGCATCCTAATGTACTGCGCGTTGTGGCGCTCTCTGGCGGGTACTCAACCAAAGTCGCTTGCGAGAAACTGAGCGAGAACGCTGCAATGATCGCCTCTTTTAGCCGTGCGCTTACGGAAGGTCTGGCAAAACAGATGTCGCAAGCCGAGTTCAACACAGCGATTGGTGCGAATATCGAACAGATCTATCGCGCGTCGGTGTCCTGAAACGCACTCAAGCGTATGCCGTCAAGATGCAACAAGCGCGGGTTTACCTTTAACATGCCTTTCCAGCGTGTGCCCCGATGTGATCATCAGCAAAGCTCTTGATCTGTAAGTCTGTGGGCACCGCATTTAAAGCAACTAGGGAGCCATGACTTGAGATAGAGAGATAATATGTCGCGTAAGAGTATTATCCTAAGCGTAAGGCACGCGGCAGTTTAAACTCAACATCCTCTGTCGCTGTCTCTACTAGTTCAACTGTAACTTCGTGGCGATCACGAATGGCGGAAATAACCTCTTCGATCAACACCTCAGGTGCGCTGGCACCAGCCGTCAGTCCGAGCGTTGTCACACCTTCAAGCGCGCGCCAGTCAATATCTGCGGCGCGCTGGACCAGCTGGGCATAGGGACACCCCGCACGCGCGCCAACCTCTACTAGACGCCGCGAGTTGGACGAATTTGGCGCTCCGACGACCAACATCGCATCACAATGCGGCGCCATTGCCTTTACCGCCTCCTGCCGGTTGGTCGTGGCGTAGCAAATGTCTTCCTTATGGGGTCCAATGATCGCCGGAAAACGGGCGCGTAGGGCGGTGATGATGTCGGCGGTATCATCCACAGACAGGGTGGTCTGGGTGACAAAGGCCAGCTTGTGAGGATCACGCACCGCGACCGTTGCAACATCTTCAACAGTTTCGACAAGCAAGACCTCACCTGCAGGCAATTGTCCCATTGTGCCGATGGTTTCGGGGTGGCCCGCATGTCCGATCATGATCATCTGAAGGCCAGCCTCGTGATGTCGCGCGGCCTCAATATGAACTTTGCTGACAAGTGGGCAGGTCGCATCGACAAAGAGCATCTCGCGCCGCGCCGCTTCTGCTGGGATCGCCTTGGGAACGCCATGTGCAGAAAAGATCACCGGGCGGTCGCTTGGGCAGGCGTCAAGCTCTTCGACAAAGATCGCCCCCTTTTGACGCAGCGCATCAACGACGAACTTATTGTGAACAATCTCATGGCGCACATAGACCGGCGCGCCCCATTTCTCCAGCGCCATTTCGACGATCTTTATGGCGCGGTCCACGCCCGCGCAGAACCCGCGCGGCGCGGCCAAATAGAGCGTGAGTTTTGCCTGT
>CAYWNJ010000364.1:0-3183 GCA_964459535.1 uncultured Rhodobacterales bacterium | reverse complement strand
AAGAACGATCTCACGCATCGGATTTCTCTCTGATCTTTGCCACAATTTTTTGAACCTGCGCGCGTGCATGATCAAGCGTATCTGTCACCACGACATAATCCGCCCGCGCGCACTTTTCGTCATTTGGCATTTGCTTGGCCTTGATCGCCTCAAATTGCGCCTCGGACATTGTGCCACGCGCAAGGACACGCGCGCGCTGCTGCTCGGGCGTTGTGGTCACACAAACCGTTGCATCCATAGCCCGGTCACCGCCCGTTTCAAAAAGCAGCGGGATGTCAAAAACCGCGATATCGCTGTCACATCGACCTATGAAGTCGCGCCGGTCTTTCGCAACGAGGGGGTGGACGATGGCCTCAATTTGTTTGAGCACATCAGGATCGGAAGAGATCATTTGCTTGAGCCTATCGCGGGAAACCACCCCGTCAACAACAGCCGCAGGCGCAAGCGCGCGCATAGGCTCAACCGCCTCCCCGCCGACATTGTACAAGCGATGAACCGCCGCATCGGCATCCCATATGGCACAGCCTTCCTCGGCAAAGAACCGCGCGGTGGTCGATTTGCCCATCCCAATCGAGCCGGTCAAACCAAGCCGATAGATCATCCAAGCACCACAGCCCTTGTCTCCGCATCAACGACAGGGCGCGCTCCAAACCAACGTTCAAAACCGGGGACCGCCTGATAAAGCAGCATCCCCAAGCCATCAACGGTCACGCAACCGCGCTCCTTTGCCGCCCGAAGAAGCTGCGTTTCAAGTGGGGCATAGACCAGATCCGTCACGACGGTTTCTGGCGTGAGAGCGTCGAGCGGCAAGCTTAGCTCTGGCTTCCCCGTCATCCCAAGCACGGTCGAGTTAACCAATAATCCAATCTGCCCGAGAATATCCGCGATTTCATCCCAGTTCATGACCTGAACACGATTCCCGAATTCCTCCGCCAGTTTCTCTGCCCGCTCTCGCGTTCGATTGGTTAGGAAGATCCGATCCGCCCCATCCTCCAATAGCGCGGCAAGAACAGCGCGCGCCGCGCCGCCCGCACCCAGCAAAAGGGCCGGGGCCGTTTGCGCCTGCCAACGCGGCGCGCCCTGCCTTAAGTTTTCGATAAATCCAAACCCGTCAGTGTTATCCGCGTGAATGCGGCCATCCGGCTGAAATGTCAGCGTGTTTGCCGCTCCAATCGCCGCAGCACGGTCTGAAACCTCGTCCGCGAGCTCCAAGACAGCCTCTTTATGCGGAAGGGTCACATTGGTCCCGACAAAGCCCATTTTCGGGAGCGTATTCAGCACATCGCGCAGATTCGCGCTTGCGACCTCCATTGGGACATAGAACCCAGAGATTCCGTAGGTCTTAAGCCAGTAATTTTGCAGCCGTGGTGACTTGCTATGCGCGATTGGCGACCCGATGACGCCGGCAAGTGGTATAGAATGATGTATCATGCCTCGATAATCCCCTGAAGGGAGAGATACCCGATCAACGGCAGCAGCGGCATACCCAAAACGGTAAAATAGTCCCCCTCAATGCGTTCAATCAGCCGCGCACCCTCCTCCTCGATCTTATAAGCGCCGACGCTGTGGCGAATACTATCCCAATTGCGCGAAACATAACTGTCTAAGAAACCCTCCGAGACCTTACGCATCGTAACCCGAACGGTGCCGATGTGACGCCACACCGGAGAGGCGTTTTGATAGACGACAACCGCCGAATGCAAGCGATGCTCAGCACCCGCCATCGACCGCAGCTGCTGGGCCGCAATTTCAGGGCTTTCCGGTTTTTCGAGCAGCTGCTTGTTGTGCTCAAGCACCTGATCCGCCCCTATCACACAAGCCTCTGGATGTTTGGCCGAGATTTTCTGAGCCTTCCCGGCCGCAAGTGCATCCGCAATCTCTCGCGCTGATGCTTGCTGCGCCAAGAGCGAATCGGTGATCGCTTGCTCATCGAGCCGGGCAGGCAAAATCGTAAAACGTATACCCGCTTGACGGAGCATTTGAGCCCTGATGTCGGACGAAGAGGCAAGAATGATGGGGATGTCCATCTGCAAAACCCTGTTGGCAACTCTGCGTAAGTCGGGGGCAAAAGTGTCTCGTTCCCAACACCGCTCAGCCCAAGCGAATTATTAATCTTGTGTTAAGCATTTAACCACCTGTGAGTTTGAATATCTCGCACGCGTGAAAAACTTGAGATATACCGGTTTTTCCACGTCTTTGCTGGATAGATGTAGATAAAATTTTTGGAATAAGTATATGTTATTATTTGTTTTTTATAGAACTTTAGGACTCTGTTAGTTTCTTTTTCCAGGTGGATTGATTGGTGGATAATAAAAGGATTAACAAAATCTTACTTCCCTACATCCAAATCAAAAATCTTCTTTACTTATATTTTTTGATAAGATGATCTGGTCAATCTGGATACTTGACGACGCTCTCCTTTCCTCTTAGCTAAGGCAAGCCTCGTCCGAGGTATCTATCCTTCTGAAATTCGATGTTAATCTCTTCCTAGGGCAGAGATTAAGGCAGGTATACATGACATTAGAGAGTTTGAATCTCGCTGATCTAAAGGCGCAGAGCCCTAAGGCACTGCTTGCGATGGCCGAAGAGCTTGAGATCGAAAACGCATCCACCATGCGTAAAGGCGAGATGATGTTCCAGATTCTCCGCGAACGCGCGGATGAAGGCTGGGAAGTCTCTGGGGATGGGGTCTTGGAAGTTCTGCAAGACGGGTTTGGGTTTCTTCGGTCGCCAGAGGCAAATTACCTGCCGGGCCCGGACGATATCTATGTGTCTCCGGATATGATCCGGCAATTCTCACTTCGGACGGGTGATACGATTGAAGGGGTGATCAAAGCGCCGGATGACACAGAGCGGTATTTTGCGCTCACCAGTCCGACCAAGATAAACTTTCAAGATCCAGAACAGGCAAGACACAAGATTGCCTTTGATAACCTGACCCCGCTCTATCCAGATGAGCGGTTGAAGATGGAGCGGGATGATCCAACGGTTAAGGATCGCTCGGCCCGGATTATTGATTTGGTCTCACCTATAGGAAAGGGGCAGCGGTCATTGATCGTTGCGCCGCCGCGGACGGGTAAGACGGTTCTTTTGCAAAATATCGCAAGCAGCATCGAAGAAAACCACCCCGAATGCTATCTTATTGTTCTGTTGATTGATGAAAGACCGGAAGAGGTCACTGAC
>CAYWNJ010000363.1:0-3186 GCA_964459535.1 uncultured Rhodobacterales bacterium | reverse complement strand
CGATCTGGGCGTACTCACTTCGCTCGCGCCTTATGCCGGGCAGCGCAAAGCGGCATCGGATGCGCTCAAGGCCGCCCATGGCATGGCCTTTCCTGCCGCAAATCGGGCGACGGGCAAGGCGGGCGCGCGAGCGATCTGGTTTGGTCGCGAGATGGCACTGCTGGCCGGGCCCGCGCCGGATCCCGCGCTCGCGGAATTCGCGGCTTTGACGGATCAGAGCGACGCTTGGGCCTGCGTTTCGCTGACAGGCCCGCAGATAGAGGATGTGCTTGCGCGGATTGTCCCGATTGATACGCGGCCGAGCCATTTCAAGCGGGGACATACGGCGCGCACCTCTTTGCAGCATCTGAATGTGTCGGTCACGCGGGTCAGCGCTTCGAATATGCTGATCTTGGGCTTTCGCGCAATGGCCGGGACATTGATACATGATCTGACCGAAGCTATGGAGAGTGTCGCGGCGCGCGGCTAGCCCGACCGCGCGATCGCTTTGGGAGGCGCATGATATGAAACGAATTCTAACAATCCTTGCTCTGATCGGCTTTGCCCCTGCGCTGATGGCCGAGGACAAGGCGACCTCTTGCGGGTATCAAGCCGATGTTGTCGCTGCCGTGCAGGCGGCGCACTTGGACCGGGTGCGCGAGGCATCGCTTGAAGCGCATATTTTGGACAGCGCCCCAGACTGGCCGGAAAAATATAACCGCGTGATCCCGCTGGTGGCGCCTTGGGTCTATGGGCAGACGCGCCGAGACCTGAGGGCGAATGATCTGGGCGCGGTCTGGAACGAGATGTGCTTGCAGCAGTGACTCGCGCTCACTTGGGGCGTATAACCGCCCAATGAGTCTGCCCCCTGGATTTCTCGATGAGCTCCGCACGCGCCTAAGCATCGGCCAGGTGGTCGGGCGCAAAGTCATGTGGGACACGCGCAAATCCAATCCCGGCAAAGGGGATTTATGGGCCCCCTGCCCGTTCCATCATGAGAAGACGGCGAGTTTCCATGTCGATGATCGCAAGGGCTACTACTATTGCTTTGGCTGTCACGCAAAGGGCGATGCCATCACCTTTGTCCGCGAGACGGAGAATGTCAGCTTTATCGAAGCCGTAGAGATCCTAGCGGGCGAAGCGGGTTTGCAAATGCCCGCCCGCGATCCCAAAGCGCAAGAAAAGGCAGACGCGCGCAGCACGCTTTTCGAGGTGATGGAGCGCGCAGTTCAGCATTTTCGCTTGCAACTCAAGACAAGCGCTGCCGCCGAGGCGCGGCACTATCTGGAGGCTAAGCGCGGGTTGGGCCCCGAAGCGCTCGACCGCTGGGAGATCGGCTTTGCCCCCAATGCGTGGCAGGGTCTTTGGGATGCGCTCAAGGCCAAAGGTATCGACGATGCGTTGATCCTTGAGGCAGGTCTGGCCAAGCCCTCACAAAATGGCGGACGCCCGTATGACACGTTCCGCGGGCGCATTATGTTCCCAATCCGAGATGCACGCGGGCGCTGCGTTGGCTTTGGCGGGCGGGCAATGGATCCGAACGACGGGGCGAAATACCTGAACTCGCCAGAGACGATGTTGTTTGATAAAGGGCGCACGCTTTACAACCACGGGCCCGCGCGCGCGGCCGCTGGAAAGGGCCAGCCGCTGATCGTGGCCGAAGGCTATATGGATGTCATTGCCCTGGCGGAGCAGGGGTTTGGCGCTGCGGTCGCTCCCTTGGGAACAGCGATCACTGAGCCTCAGCTTGCCATGCTCTGGCGTATCGCGGATGAGCCGATCATCGCCCTTGACGGGGACGCGGCGGGCCTTCGGGCGGCGATGCGCCTTGTTGATCTGGCCCTTCCCCTGCTTGAGGCGGGAAAATCCCTGCGGTTCGCGCTGATGCCAGAGGGGCAAGATCCGGATGATCTGTTGAAATCAGCAGGCCCCGGCGCGTTTCAAAAGCTGCTGGACGCTGCACAGCCCATGGTACGGCTCTTATGGCAGCGCGAGACCGAAGGGCAGATCTTCGATAGCCCCGAGCGCAAAGCTGCACTCGACAAAGCCCTGCGCGAGAAAATTAAGACAATCAAGGATCCTTCAATCCGGCAGCATTATGGCGCGGAGATAAAAGATCTTAGGTGGAAACTCTTCCGACCCGCCGCGACGCCAAGAAAGGCGTGGAATAAACCCCCGCAGATGGCTTTGCCCGATACCAAAACCTCGGCGTTGGCGCGTGAACATGCGGCACCGGAGCGGCTACGCGAGGCTGTTATCCTCGCCGCGTTGCTCAATACCCCTGAAATTACAGAGGATTTTGAGCCCAATCTCGAACGGATGCGCTGCGCAAGCCCGCTTCATACCGACCTGCGACAGCTGATTTTGCGCCACTGGCCCGAGGGTGCAGCAGCGTTGCGCGAAAAAATTTCCAGCGCACTGGGCGCCGAGGTTCTTGAAAGCTTCCTCTCCGCGCGCCATGTCTCGATCATCCCTTGTATTCGCAATCCAGGAAATCTTGGCCTCGTGCGGCAGACCGTCGAAGAAGAATTTACAAAACTTGAGGCCCTGCAAGGGTTGGATGCCGAAATCCTGGAGGCAAGCGAGGATCTTGGGCAGGTTGCAGATGAAGGGCTAACCTGGCGCCTGAAAAGCGCCGCGCAGGCCGCGGCAGACGCAGTTCGCAGCCGCCAAGAAGACAGTGACGAGTATGACTTGGCCGATACCGGCGCGCGGATCAAACGCAACGAGAGGGACGCGCTGGATTCGCTTCGCGCGCGCATTCGCTTTGAAAAGCCGCGCAAATGACGCAAGTGGTGATGAAACGTCAGGAAAATAATGGCATATGGGTAGTCGAATCACTCGAAACATGAATGATTCGCCCTATTTCGAATCAAAGTTAATGATTTGAACCGAGCAACGATCAGAACGGGAACAGGAGCGTAAGATGGCCGCCAAGGACACGAACGAAGACGCTAAGACCGAAGATCAAGAAGCAGGCCACTCGCTCGACATGAGTCAGGCTGCGGTGAAAAAGATGATCGCGGCCGCGCGGGAGCGGGGCTATATCACTTATGATCAGCTTAATACCGTGTTGCCGCCTGATCAGGTGAACTCGGAACAGATCGAAGACGTGATGTCGATGCTCTCGGAAATGGGCATTAACATCATCGAAGACGAGGATGTCGAAGAGGAAGAGCAAAAGGGCTCGACCGAGCTGGTCACGAC
>CAYWNJ010000362.1:0-3188 GCA_964459535.1 uncultured Rhodobacterales bacterium | reverse complement strand
CATCGGTAAATTCGGGCACATCCATCAACTTGGTCCATGGCCATTCAAGCGCGGGGCCAAACTGCGCCATGACGTGCTTCATGCCCGCCTCGCCCCCGGCCACACCATAGGTATCAAAGAGACCCATCTGCGCCCAGCGCAGGCCAAAGCCCATACGAATCGCCTCGTCAATTTCGCCTGTCGTGGCCACGCCGTCCTTGACCAGCCAAAGCGCCTCACGCCAAACGGCTTCGAGAAAACGATCCGCGATATGGGCGTCAATCTCGCGCCGCACATGCAGCGGATACATTCCAAGGGCTTTGAGGTATCCCGAAACGGCCTCGACCAAGCTCGGATTAGTCTGAGGCGAAGGGACAATTTCAATGAGCGGCAAGAGATAAACCGGGTTAAACGGGTGGCAAACCATAATCTGGCCCGGACGCAACGCCCCCTCTTGTAACTCCGAGGGCTTGAACCCAGAGGTAGAAGAACCGATCACCGCTCCCTCTGCACAGGCAGCTTGGATCTTGGCAAAGGTTTGACGCTTGATCTCCAGCCGCTCTGGCACGCTTTCTTGGATCCAATCGGCGCCGATAACGGCCTCTTCAATCTCTGCGTGAAAGCTGAGCTGGCCCTCGGGCGGCAGGGCAACATCTAGCAAGCCGGGCAAGGAACGACGGGCATTGCCAAGCACTTCGCCAATCTTCCGCTCCGCCTCTGGGTCCGGGTCAAAGACCTTTACATCCCAACCGTTCAGCAAGAACCGGGCGGCCCAGCCTCCGCCAATGACGCCGCCGCCGATGATCGCCGCTGTATGAGGCATGAGTTACAATCCTATTCCAAAGAAGACCGCGGCAAGTGCCGCAAAAAGAACGCTGCCAAACATCCAAGTGCTGCGCCATATGCCATGGATCACTCCACGGGATGCGACGACTATAAACAGCCAAATGCCCGCGCAGAAGAGCGATGCCGCAACAAAGAGCGGCGACATCTAACCTTGCGGCGCACGCTTGGTCAGGCCAAGCTTTTGGCGAACCTCTTCGGGGCCGATCACCCGTGCGCCCATATTCTCGATGATGGCGCCTGCGCGCTCGACCAATTGCCAGTTCTCGGCCAAAACGCCTTTCTCAAGCCAAAGATTATCCTCTAGCCCGACCCGCACATTGCCGCCCGCAAGCACTGCCGCCGCGACATAGGCCATTTGGTTCCGTCCGAGCGCAAAGGCGGAAAAAGTCCAATCGGAGGGGACGTTATTGACCATCGCCATGAAGGTATTCAGATCATCCGGCGCGCCCCAAGGTACGCCCATGCAAAGCTGCACCAGAGCGGGGGCTTCTAACACACCATCCGCAACCAGCTGTTTGGCGTACCAAAGATGGCCCGTGTCGAATGCCTCGATCTCGGGCTTAACCCCAAGCTCGGTCATCATCCCGCCCATCGTCGTCAACATGCCTGGCGTGTTGGTCATCACGTAGTCAGCTTCGGCAAAATTCATCGTGCCGCAATCCAGCGTGCAAATCTCGGGCAGGCACTCAGCGATATGCGCAACGCGCTCGCGCGCTCCGATCATATCGGAGCCCTCCGCCAGCGGCAGTGGCGCCTCGGCCGAGCCAAAGACCATGTCGCCGCCCATGCCTGCTGTCAGGTTTAGCACAACATCCACATCAGCCTCGCGGATACGGTCTGTAACCTCACGATAGTAGCTGAGCTCGCGGCTGGGCACGCCGGTTTCGGGATCACGCACATGGCAATGTACAATCGCAGCGCCAGCTTTGGCTGCGGCGATGGCGCTATCAGCGATCTGCTTGGCCGAGCGCGGCACGTACGGGCTGCGATCTTGGGTGCCGCCCGAGCCGGTCACAGCGCAGGTGATAAACACGTCTTTGTTCATGGACAGTGGCATCGGATCTCCTTTGGCGCAGCAAGTAACTGCGGCTTAACATGCCCCGCTCGGGGCGTTGCAAAGCCGCCGCAAAACGACGCAACAAGAGCGATAATCGCCAATCATTTACCACGATCTCCAGGATCACGACCCGTTTATTTCCATTTAGCGGCGTCTAGCGATACGCCACGATAGAGTCTGAAAGCCTTTCTCTCAGCAACTGCTCTTGCCGCAGCCGCGATGCGTGCAACTCTGGCCTCTCGGAGGCTTTCTGCTTCGTCGCCTTTGACAACGGCGCCCGACAATGCCGACCTATCGTCCGATGAACCTAGCCCAATGCCTGTATTCCTTGGGCCACCGGCTTTCGGGCACTTGCCGAAATCGAGAACGTGCCGCGATTTTATCTGGCTATCGCCGTGTGTTGGGTACAAGTATCTTGAACGATGGAACAATTACGCGCATCAGATCTAGAGAAGACTGGCCACATTTGGTTGCGAAATGCGATTTCAGAGCATGATCTTTCTCTCTTTGATATCACTATGCCGGACAATGCAAAAGCTGGACAAAGGCTTGCAGCATCTGTCGCACTGAAATCCGCATTGTCAGAAAACGGCTCGTTGCTTCGCGCAATAAGGAAATATTCACCAGCCGCTGCGCCCGTTCGTGTTGTTGCATTCGACAAATCACAAGAAACAAACTGGGGTGTTCCATGGCATCAAGATCGGATCATTGCGGTAAGTGAAAAAGCCGACGTGTCCGGCTACACGAACTGGACGAAAAAATCTGGGGTTTGCTGCGTGGTCGCTCCGTGTAGTCGTGCACCCTCCAATATTCACTGATCTTGTGCGCTTCGCCGATGCTGATGAGCCAGTGCTGGTTCGGGCAATCATCTTTGAGGTCTGCCGCCAGGAACTTGCGCCCAGTCGCTAGCGCGCCACTGGCGAAATCCAGCGACCATTCGGGTTGACCGTAATGGGCCTATCAGCCGCCTTTACGGTTCTCCCTGGGGATCCTTTTGCGTTTGATGAGGCGTAGTAAAATCCGTTCTTGGCGTCGCTTTGACGTTCACCTTAAAACTCCGCACACTGGCTTGGCGTTGGGACCCACCGGTGAAACCTTGGTTTGGCCTCTTGCAAAATGGATCGAGCGGACGCAGGCCCCGTGCTGATATATCTGGCGCAGCTATGCCCCCGTTTCGCCAGGCAGGCCCGAGCTAGTTTTCGGCTCTGAATTCCATCATAAGACTACAGAAACCGAAGTGCGCGCAGCGCGACGGGTACAAGGCATAAGCCGATCAATAGACCAAGCATGCCATTCAACGCAGCTT
>CAYWNJ010000361.1:0-3191 GCA_964459535.1 uncultured Rhodobacterales bacterium | reverse complement strand
TGCATGATCTCTCGGTGGTGTTTTTCACCCAGCTGTCGCCCTCGTCCAGCTACCCGGTCCGCGCCGAGTTAAAGGCGCTGATCCACGGGGCGCTGGTGTGACACGCCCGCCTATTCTTTGGCAGCCAAGTACGGAACGCGCGGCGGCCTCGACAATGGCCCAGTTCGAGCGATGGCTGGCCGAGACGCGCGGGTTGCGCTTTGCGGATTACGAGGCGATGTGGCGCTGGTCCGTCGAAGACCTTGAGGGGTTCTGGTCCGCCATTTGGACTTGGTTCGATTTGCCCGCCAAAACGCCACCCCGGCGTTTTCTGAACACAGACCAGATGCCCGGCGCGATTTGGGGCGCAGGTGCTGAGCTGAATTATGTCGAACATATCCTGCGCCATGCCAAAGCGCGGCCGGATCACACGGCCTTGACCATCACGTCCGAGACGTTCGGCGCATCAGAGCTGTCCTGGGGCGCGCTTGCCGAGCAGGTCGCCCGCTGCGCTGCGGCCTTGCGCAAGCGCGGCATTAAGCAGGGGGATCGCGTTGTTGCGGTTCTCCCAAACACCGAGGTCGCGCTGATCGCGTTTTTGGCGACGGCCTCGCTTGGGGCGATTTGGTCGCTATGCGCGCCCGATATGGGGCATGTCGCGATCTTGGATCGCTTTCGCCAAATCAAACCAAAGGCCCTGATTGCGCAGGACGGATATGTCTACGCGGGCGCGTCGATTGATCGTCAAGACATCGTGGCTGAAATTGCCGCTGGTCTGCCGAGCCTTGAGCTGCGCGTGATGGTGCCCGCGTTGGGCGTTCTTCCTGAAGGCTGGGAAGCGTGGGGCAGCTTGGTGGCCGAAGAGGCGCACACCGAACCCGTCGCCGTGCCCTTCGATCACCCGCTTTGGATTGTCTACTCGTCAGGCACAACCGGCGCGCCCAAACCTATCGTGCATGGCCATGGTGGCGTGGTGTTGGAGGCGGCAAAGCAATCTCTGCATCACGATCTGGGGCCGCAGGACCGCTTTGCCTGGTTTACCTCCTCTGGCTGGATCATGTGGAATGCCCAATGGATGGCCCTGGGCCAAGGCGCGACGGTTGCTTTGTTCGACGGCGCCCCCCATGCCCCGGATTTAGGCGTGCTCTGGCGCTTTGTCGCGGATCAGGGCTTGACCTATTTCGGTGCGGGCGCCGCCTTTTTCGCCAATTGTCTAAAGGCGGGTATCACGCCCGGTCAGGATGTCGATCTTACGGCGCTCCGCTCCATTGGCTCGACCGGATCGCCGTTGAGTGGCGACGCTTTTGACTGGATCTATCGCGCGGTGAAGGCCGATGTTTGGCTGGCCCCGATCTCTGGCGGTACCGATATTTGCGGCGCCTTTGTGCTGGGCCATCCCGGCCTTCCGGTGCGCCAGGGCGAGATGCAATGCCGCGCGCTCGGGAACGCCACCTATGCGTGGGACGCCCAGGGCCAAGCGGTGGTGGGCGCGGTGGGTGAGCTGGTCTGTACGCGCCCGCTGCCCTCTATGCCGCTCTATTTCTGGGGGGATGATGGCGCGCGGTTTAAGGCAGCCTATTTCGATACCTATCCAAATGTCTGGCGGCACGGGGACTGGATTACGATATACCCTGACGGCGGCTCGGTGATTTATGGCCGCTCGGACGCGACGATCAATCGAAAAGGGCTGCGTCTGGGCAGTGCCGAGATTTACCAAGCCGTCGAAAGCTTGGACGAAGTGCAAGACAGTCTCGTTGTCGATTTGGAGTATCTGGGCCGCCCAAGCTTTATGCCGCTTTTCGTTGTTTTAACCGAAGGGGTCGCGCTGACCGCCGCGCTCAAAGAAAAGATCAATGATGTGATTGCAACTGCGGTCTCAAAGCGCTTTCTACCCAATGAGATTTTGCAGATCGCCGAAGTGCCGCGCACCCTGTCCGGCAAAAAGCTTGAGGTGCCCGTCAAAAAGCTCTTGCTCGGCGCTGATCCCGAGGGCGTTGTCAACCGCGATAGCATGTCGAACCCTCTGAGCTTTGAGTGGTTCGTTGACTATAGCCATCAAAGGAGCGTCGCCTCATGAACCCGGCCCATCAAACCTTGCTCGATCTGCTGGATGTCGAGGCGCTGGAGGTTGATCTTTTTCGCGGCACTGGCCAAGGAGGCGAGACACCGACGCGCATCTTTGGCGGTCAGGTGATCGCCCAAGCCTTGGCCGCCGCCTATCGCACGGTCTCGGATCGTTTGTGCCATTCGCTACATGCGTATTTCATTCGGCCAGGGGATCCCTCTATCCCGGTAGTCTATCAGGTGGACCGCGCGCGCGATGGTGGCAGCTTTACGACACGGCGCGTCGTAGCGATCCAACATGGGAAGCAAATTCTGAACATGTCTGCGTCCTTTCATCTGGAAGAGGACGGGCCACATCACCAACACACCGCACCCGATGTGCAGGGCCCCGAGGGTCTCAAGGATCGGCCAACCCTGCGCGCAGAGATTGCCGAGCAAGTACCGGAAAAGCACAGGGCGGACTTCTTGCGCCCGCGCCCGATTGAAATCCGCGAGCTGGCGCCACGGGATTTCTTCAATCCATCACCGGCGGATGATCGCAACCAATTGTGGTTCCGAATGGCGGCGGCAGAGGGATGCTCGGCCCAGATGCAACACTGCTTATTGGCCTATGCATCGGATATGAATTTGCTTGGATCATCGCTTAGACCGCATGGGCTGACCTGGTTTCAGGGGCGCATCATGTCGGCAAGCCTGGATCACGCAATGTGGTTTCACGCGACGCCTAGTTTTCAAAACTGGCACCTTTACACGATGGATAGCCCTTGGGCAGGCGGCGCGCGCGGCTTTAACCGAGGCAGCATTTACGACCGCGATGGAACTCTTGTTGCCTCAACTGCACAAGAGGGTCTTATCCGACCAATAAACCGTGGAGACCAAAGCCTGCGAGTTTAAACCTGAGAATGCCCCGTCGGACATATAACCTAACGACCTTAGTTCGATTGTACTGTTTAACTTTTCCGTTTTGCTCAAGCCGCCCGTGGGGGCGGTCGGCGCGTCGCCATCCTGCGGATGGCGGGGGCGAAGCGGAAAAGCGGATCAAAATTCAGTCGTTAGGCGATATGTTCGGGGCGAGAAGCCTCAGGTCTAACGCCGGGCGCTTTAAATTTAGCGGCCCGCCGCCTGTTCGTCCTCGTAGGTCAACGCAT
>CAYWNJ010000360.1:0-3195 GCA_964459535.1 uncultured Rhodobacterales bacterium | reverse complement strand
TCCCAATGCAGCAGCCCCACCGCGTTTTGCGTGCTATCGTCCGAGCGGAACGAGTTCGAGCAGACCATCTCGGCAAAATTGCCGGTTTGATGGGCAAAAGTCCCGGTCTCGGGGCGCATCTCGTGCAAGACTACCGGAACGCCCATCTGCGCAGCTTGCCAGGCCGCTTCGGAGCCCGCCATTCCGCCACCGACAATGTGTAAAGGCTTTGTCATGCTGGCAGGTTTACGCCGCGCGCCCGGTCTCTGCAATGTGCAAGCCCAAGGCTCATTGCGTCCACTCTGGGTCGCGCTTTTCTAAAAAGGCATTGATGCCCTCTTTCGTATCGGCGTTGAGCATATTGGCCACCATCACTTCTCCCGTATAAGCATAGGCTTGCTCTAGCGGCATCTGCGCTTGGGCGTAAAAGGCAGGCTTGCCAAAGCGGACAGCGACGGCCAGCTTATCGGCCACGGCGCGGGCCAGGGCGTTGGTTTCCTCGGCAAGGGCGTCTTCGGGCACAACGCGATTGATCAGGCCAAGCTCAGCGGCCCGCCCGGCTTCGATAAAACTTCCGGTTGTCAGCATCTCCAGCGCCTGCTTGCGCGGGATCGCGCGGCTGAGCGCAACCATAGGGGTCGAGCAAAAGAGGCCAATATTCACCCCGTTCACACCAAAGCGCGTCCCCTCTGCCGCGACCGCCATGTCGCAGGTCGCGACCAATTGGCAGCCTGCGGCGGTCGCGATCCCATGGACCTGGGCAATGACAGGTTGCGGTATGGACTGAATGCGCATCATCATCGCGGCGCACCGATCGAAGAGGTCTTTGAAATAGGCCGCGCCCCCGTCCTCGGCCTGGCGCCCTTGGGTCATCTCATGCAAATCATGCCCCGCGCAAAAGGCTTTGCCATTACCCGATAGGATAACCACGCGGATTTGACGATCCTCTGCAATGTCATCAAGCGCACCCTGCAAGGCGGCCAGCATCGCATCCGAGAGCGCGTTCAGCCGCTCTGGCGCATTGAGGGTCAAATGGGCGATACCATCGGCATCGCGGCGGTTCAGAATGGGCATGGCGCTCTCCTGCGGATGACTAGAGCGGAGTTTAGCGTGCCTTTTAGCGCTCCGAAATGGAAAAAGCGGGCTGCGCCACTCTGTTTTTTGTTGCATCACAGGCCAAAGAGGCGGCACCTGTCAGGCGCGCATCGGTAAGAAAGGCTCCCAATGACGCTAGTAATGAATGCCAACGAGATGAATGCATTTCTCGACCAAGGCTTTCCTGAGGTGAAAGAGGATTTCCGTATCGAGCAGGCGACGGAAGAGGCGATTGTCCTACGCCTGCGGGTCGCGGCCCGGCATTTGCGTCCGGGAGGCACCGTCTCCGGCCCTTCGATTTTTGGCCTGGCGGATGTGACGGCCTATTTCGTGACCCTTTCGCGCATCGGCCCGCGCGCCTTGGCTGTCACCACCAATTGCAGCATTGATTTTATGCGCAAACCCGCAGCGGGGCGGGATCTGCTCGGCCATGGCCGGTTGCTGAAACTGGGCAAGCAGCTATCCGTCTCGGACGTTCTGGTCTATTCCGAAGGGGTTGACGCCCCGGTCGCGCGCGCCTCGCTCACCTACGCGATCCCGCCGCAGGGGGTCGAAGTCTAGGCGGCGCATTGCCAGCCCGTGGCGCGTTGCGAATATATTCTAAGCGTGATCACCGGCACGTCGGTCAGGCCGCTCCAGTTCAACCGGCCTTCGCCATCCGCTTTCGCTCATGTGGGTCAAGATAGCGTTTGCGCAGTCGGATGGCTGTCGGGGTCACCTCGACCAACTCATCATCATCGACATAGGCGATGGCCTCTTCGAGGCTAAATTGCACAGGCGGTGTGAGGCGCACCGCCTCGTCGTTGCCCGAGGCGCGGACATTGGTCAGCTTTTTGCCCTTGAGCGGGTTTACCTCCAGGTCATTGTCCCGGCTGTGCTCGCCAATAATCATGCCTGTATAGATCTGCGCCTGAGGTCCGATGAACATGCGCCCGCGCTCTTCAAGGTTCCACAGCGCATAGGCGACCGATTGGCCATTCTCCATTGAGATCAAAACGCCCGCGCGCCGCCCCGGAATCGGCCCTTTATGCGGCGCCCATCCGTGGAAGACGCGGTTTAGAACGCCAGTGCCGCGTGTATCCGTTAGGAACTCACCGTGATAGCCGATCAACCCGCGCGAGGGGACATGCGCGATGATCCGGGTTTTTCCCGCGCCAGCGGGTTTCATCTCAACCAATTCGCCCTTGCGCGCGCCAGTGAGTTTCTCGATCACCGCGCCGGAATAGTCGTCATCCACATCAATCGTTGCCTCTTCGATGGGCTCAAGACGCGTGCCGCCCTCATCGCGAAAGAGGACTTGCGGGCGTGATATGCTCAGCTCGAACCCCTCGCGGCGCATATTCTCAATGAGCACGCCCATTTGCAATTCGCCCCGGCCCGCGACTTCAAACGCCTCTCCGCCTGGCGTGTCAGAGACCTTGATCGCGACATTGCTTTCGGCCTCACGCATAAGGCGCTCGCGAATAACCCGCGACTGCACCTTTTTGCCGTCGCGCCCGGCCAGGGGCGAGTCGTTGATGCCAAAGGTCACGGTGATGGTTGGCGGATCAATAGGTTGCGCGGGCAGAGCGGCGCTAACTTGTGGTGCAACCAGACTATCCGCAACGGTCGCTTTGCTCATCCCCGCAATCGAGATGATGTCCCCAGCCTCGGCCACATCAATCGGCTGTTGGGCAAGGCCGCGAAAGGCGAGGATTTTGCTGGCGCGAAAGCTCTCGATTTGGGTGCCATCACGGCTGAGCGCCTTGAGCGTCTCGCCTGCCTTGAGTGTGCCACTTTCAACGCGGCCCGTCAGGATGCGGCCCAAAAACGGATCCGCGCCCAGGGTCGTTGCCAGCATGCGGAAGGGCTCGGTCCTTTGCGCAAGCTGTGTTGGCGCGGGCACGTGTTCGATGATCAGATCAAACAGCGCCGAGAGGTCCTTGCGCGGCCCGTCAAGCTCGGCATCCGCCCAGCCGGACCGGCCCGAGGCGTAAAGGGCAGGGAAGTCAAGCTGCGCTTCGCTCGCATCAAGGTTGGCGAACAGGTCAAAGACCTCGTCCAGCGCCCGGTCAGGCTCGGCATCGGGTTTGTCGACTTTGTTCAGCACGACGATGGGACGCAAGCCCAAGGCAAGGGCTT
>CAYWNJ010000359.1:0-3196 GCA_964459535.1 uncultured Rhodobacterales bacterium | reverse complement strand
TGTCTGGCGTTGTCGCTCTGATGCTGGAGGCCAATAACGGCCTTGGTTGGCGAGATGTGCAGAATATCCTAGCGGTTTCAGCCGCGCAGACCGGATCAGGCTATCGCTCTAGCGCATTGGGTTATGAGGAAAGCGCCTGGTTCTAGAATGGGGCCACCAATTGGAATGGCGGCGGTATGACCTTTAGCCTAAGTTATGGGTATGGTATGGTCGACGCCTTTGCCGCCGTGCGCATGGCCGAAGTTTGGACCACGCTTTATGGGGCTGCTCAGACCTCTGCAAATGAGCAAAGTGTTAGCGTGAGCTACTCAGGTTCTTCTGAGACAATCCCTGATAGAGGCTCGGCTGAGATCTCAGTCAATGTAACGGATTCGATTTCGATTGAGCATGTTTATGTCACCATTCGATGCCAACATAGTGATATTTCTGAACTCACGCTTGAGTTGATCGCCCCAGACGGCACGGCCTATCGTTTGTTCCATGAGGACTCCTATAGTAACGATTACTTTTCTGGAGACTATACCTTTGGGGTCACAGGTCTGCGTGGCACGACATCCGATGGCACTTGGACCGTGCGCGCGACGGATAATACGTCAGGCAGCAGCGGGAGGCTCTATGATGTAGATCTTGATTTTCATGGATCAACCGCGACAAATGATACGGTTTACCATTTCACCCAGGACTACTTCACCTCGCTTGCTTTGGTTGAGACAGATCGGAGGGTTTTGACCGACACCGATGGCGGCATAGACTGGCTGAACCTGGTTGCGCTCACGAGCCATGTGCGCCTTATGCTTACGGATAACAGCACGATAAGCTTTAGTGGCCAAACCATCACTGTGACGCTTACAAATGGCAGCGCGTTTGAGAACGTGGCGTTTGGCGATGGCAATGACATCGCGAACGGATCGAGCGCGGACAACCACTTACTTGGTGGGCGCGGGAATGACAAATTGGCTGGTCAAGGCGGCAGTGACCGACTTGAGGGCGGCGCAGGCGATGATGATCTGCGGGGCGATGGCTTGATTGTCTCTAGTCTGACCGATGCCCAGACGATTTACCGTCTCTATCAAGCGACGCTGGACCGTGTGCCCGATGCGCTTGGACTGCTTTATTGGGAAGAGCAGCTTGCCTCTAGTAGTTTAGAGGCGATTGTTGGCGGCTTTACCGGCTCAGTTGAATTCCAGACCCGGTTTAGCGTCGAAGAGAACGAAGATTTTGTTACCCTTCTGTATAACAACGTGCTGAACCGCGATCCCGATGCCAGTGGCTTGGCCAGTTGGGTTGGCCTTTTGGAGAGTGGTACCCAGTCGCGCGAACAGGTTGTGCTTGGGTTTTCCGAAAGCCGCGAGTTTCGGCTTGGCACGGATGAAAGCTCCAGTGCCTATGTCAGCAGCGGCGGGGCGCAGGCGTGGACCGATGATGTCTTTCGCTTATACCAAGCGGTCTTTGACAGGCTCCCAGATGTTGGCGGGCATCAAGGCTGGATGCAAGCTCTCGCTAGCGGTGTAGAATATAAATTCGTAGTTGAGCAATTTATCTCCTCGGCGGAGTTCCAGTTGAGCTACGGTGACGCAGACAATGAAAGCTTCGTTACACTTCTTTACAATAACGTCTTAAATCGCGACCCAGACGCAGGTGGTTTCGCGTCTTGGTTGGGTCTTTTGGACAGCGGCGATCTGGACCGCGCGGATGTGGTCGCCGGGTTTGCGCAAAGCGTTGAGTTTATCGGATCTACCGTGGGAAGCTTGATTGACTTTATGCGCGGTCAAGCGGTTGACGACACGCTGGTTGGCGGTGCGGGCAATAACACGCTTTATGGCGGTGCAGGCCGGGATTCCTTTGTCTTTACGCAGACCGACAACAATGCGCAGAGTGTGATTGCTGACTTCGAAAGCTGGGATGCGATTGACCTGACCGCGTTGGGATACCAGTCGATCCAAGACCTTACTCTGGCCGACAGCGCCAGCGGTGCGACAATCCAATATGGGTTTGGGACCATTACGCTCGCAGGCTGGGAAGCAGCGGACCTAACGGCGGATCACTTTATATTCTAAACGGGTCCGATAGGAGCTGACGCGACCCAAATAGTAGGTCACGCGCGCCCCTGTTGATATTCATGGGCGCACAAAACGCGTGCAAGATTTGCGCGCGTATTGCGCCAAAGCTTGAACGATTTTTCGTCATCATACACGGCGCGCGTGTTTTCAGGCGCGCTAACCTGACAAAAACCTTGTTTTTTGTCGCACCTTAAGCCTTCCTAATCCCAACGCTGAATATAGCTCGGAGCGGGGACCTATGGCCGACTTTACCATCCATGATCGCAAAATCGTCTCGGGGCAAACGCGCCTGGAGGGGACCTCTCAAAACGACGTGTTTAACCTGGATCACGCGCGTGCAAAAATTCTGCTGCCGGACACCTCCTTGGGGGTCATAAATGGTGGTGCGGGCTATGATGTGGTGCGGTTTGGCCTAGATTCTGGCTTGAAGGATAAAGGTTTTTCCCAATTTATCGAACATTCGCCAATGATAGATCTCAGATCGATTTATTTTTCGAATATCGAAGCAACACAGTTCTACAATCCACACATTTACTCTGTGTACAGTTGGCAGTTCCCGAGTTTTGGCAGAATCGAAGAGCTGGGCGGTGGTGGCCTCAGTTTTTATGTAAATTTCAAGTATGCGAACCAGCTGTCACCCGCAAAACAAATGGCCTCTTACCAAGGGTTCATGAACCCGATCATATTTGTTGACAAAGACTCAGATCCCTTCACCATCGACTTTTCAGGCATGCGGCCAGGGCTGGATGTCAGGACGGTGGTCAACGCCAGAAAGCATCCGCTCGAGCAAACGGTCATCTGCGACTATAATTTGTGCAATGTGAATCTTGGCCCCGGACCCGCCACCGTTATTGGGAACCAAGCGCGTGTGCAACTGTGGGATCGCGGCGGCTATGGCACATATACGACGGGCCCGCAGGCGGATAGAGCGTTTTTGGTCAATCCGCACGGCGTTATCAAAACCGGCGGGGGCGATGATAACATTGTCCTGGCGATCCAGCCTGGGCCGCCCTTTTTAGCCGGTAAAGTGACGGTTGACGCAGGACCCGGTGGTGACTTCGTTGCAATAAGCACAGGGTATATCGAAGTCGGAATGGCAGTGAAACCTAGTGTTGAGACCACTGTGGTTAAGGAGG
>CAYWNJ010000358.1:0-3196 GCA_964459535.1 uncultured Rhodobacterales bacterium | reverse complement strand
CCGTGGTGTCGGGCAGGCTCAGCGCCTCTTGCGGCGGGTCCACCAGCCGCAAGAGGTAGTGATGCTGCGGGCGCGGCGCGAAGGCGGCCAGATGCATCCGCCCAATCGCCAGCATCACGCGTGTCTTTGGCCGGTCAAGGGCGGCGACTGCCCCGGCGATATCTGGCACGCAATGCCATTGATCCGCCTCCGTCGCGCGCCAAGGCGGGCGGGTCAGGGCCACCAAGGGCAGACCGATCTGCTTGCAAGCAGCGATAGCGTTCACGCTCATTTGCTGGGCAAAGGGATGGGTTGCGTCGATGACATGGGTGATGCGTTCAGCGCTCAGATAGGTCCGCAGCCCGTCGATACCGCCAAAGCCACCAATGCGCGTGGGCAACGTGTGCCGTTTTGGCCGCGCAACCCGTCCCGCCAGCGACAGGGTGGCTGGGACGCGCAACTCAGACAGCTTGCGGCAAAGCGCCGTCGCCTCCATGGTGCCGCCAAGGATCAAAAGGTTGGGTCGCATGGCTGAGCATCCGTGGTTGACGATCATCGGTCTGGGCGAAGATGGACCCAAAGGCTTGTCACCTGCAAGCCTTGCCGCGCTAGAGGCCGCCGAGGTCGTCATGGGCCCCCCGCGCCACCTCTCCTTGTTGCCAGATGGCCCGCAACAGCGGATCGAATGGCCGGTGCCTTTCGCCGACGGGATTACGCAGTTGCAAGCTCTGCGCGGGCGGCAGATCGCCGTTCTCGCCTCTGGAGATCCCTTTTGGTACGGGGCGGGCAGTGTGATTGGGCGCCATTTTGACCGATCCGAGTGGACGGCGCTGCCCGGTCTGTCCTGCTTTTCCCTTGCCGCAAGTCACCTCGGTTGGCCCTTGGAGCATACGCCCTGCTTGGGTCTGCACGCGGCTCCTTTGACACAGCTACGCCCGTATCTCGCGCCGGGGCAACGCCTCCTTGCTACGCTGCGCGATGCAGCGGGACCCCAAGCGCTCGCCGACTATCTGGTGCAAGCTGGCTTTGGCGAGAGCCATCTGTACATCATGGAGTCCCTTGGCGGCCCGCGAGAGCGGATTACCTGCCATCGCGCCGACGCCCTGCCCCAAGATGCACCCTTTGCCCCGCTGCTTTGCGTTGGGGTAGAGGTCACTGGCACTGGCGCGCCCCTGCCTTTGGCAAGCGGGCGGCCTGATGCGTTTTTCGAGCATGATGGTCAGATCACCAAACGCCCGATCCGTGCGCTGACGCTCTCTGCGCTGGCTCCGCGCCCGGGCGAGCATTTGTGGGATATCGGCGGCGGGTCTGGCTCGATTGGGATTGAATGGCTGCTCACGCACCTCTCCCTACGCGCAACTGCGATTGAAGCGGATGAGGCGCGCGCGGCACGGATCACACGCAACGCCGCCGCTTTGGGGGTTGAGCGCCTGCGGGTTATCATGGGGAAGGCCCCTAGCGCGCTCGACGGGTTAGAGCGCCCGGATGCGGTGTTCATTGGCGGGGGGTTAACGGCAGAATTGCTTGACCACCTGTCCCAGTTGGGGTCTGGCATTCGGCTGGTCGCTAATGCAGTAACGCTTGAAGCCGAGGCGCTTGTTATGGATAGTCAAGCGCGGCTTGGCGGGACGCTCTTGCGGATTGAGACGGCGCAAGCAGCTCCGCTCGGGCGTAAACGCGGCTGGCGTGCGGCCTATCCGATTGTTCAATGGAGCGTGACCCTATGATCGTAGCTGGCTTTGGATTTCGCGCACAGGCAGAGCTGCACAGCTTGCAAGACGCCTTGGCCAAGGCCAATAGCGCGCAGGCCGTCACCGATCTTGCCACGCTTTCGGACAAAGCGGACAGCCCGGCCTTTCAGGATCTTGCGCACGTGCTTGGCCTGCCCGTACATCACGTCAGCGCGGCGGAAGCGGCAAACGTCCAAACCCAAACCCAAAGCGCCCATGCCAAAGCGGCACGGGAAACCGGCAGCGTGGCCGAGGCAGCGGCGCTTGTCGCCGCCGGGCCGGGGGCGGAGTTGGTCCAAGCGCGCGTGATCTCGGCGGATCGCATGGCGACCTGCGCCGTGGCGCGGGCACGAGGAGGGGCAGAATGACGGTCCACTTTATTGGCGCAGGCCCTGGTGCGCCCGATCTTCTGACCTTACGGGGACGCGACCTGATAGCCGCCTGCCCGGTCTGCCTTTACGCGGGTTCGCTGGTGCCAGAGGCGGTGCTGGGGCATTGTCCTGACGGGGCGCGGATCGTGAACACCGCGCCGCTTGACCTTGATCAGATCCTGGCAGAGATCCGCGCTGCCCATAATGCAGGCCAAGACGTCGCGCGGCTGCATTCGGGCGATTTGTCGGTCTGGTCGGCCATGGGCGAGCAAATGCGCAGGCTTCAGGCCGAGGGTATCCCGGTTTCGGTCACCCCTGGTGTGCCCGCCTTTGCCGCCGCAGCCGCCGCTCTGGGCACCGAGCTGACCTTGCCCGGTATCGCGCAATCGGTCGTGCTGACACGCACCCCCGGGCGCGCCTCGTCTATGCCGCCTGGCGAGACGCTCAGCAATTTTGCCGCCACAGGCGCGACACTCGCCATCCATCTGTCGATCCAAAACCTGTCCAGTGTCGTCCAAGACCTCACGCCCGCTTATGGCGCAGACTGTCCGGTAGCGGTCGTCTACCGGGCGAGCTGGCCGGATGAGACCATCCTGCGCAGCACGCTCAGCGATGTCGAGGCGCGGCTGGACGAGGCCGCGATACAGCGCACGGCGCTTATCCTGGTTGGCCCAGCGCTTGCGCAATCGGGTTTTGAGGAAAGCTGTCTTTACGCCACCAGCTATGACCGCCGCTATCGCCCGCAAAGCGCCGAGAGCCCTTGGGCAAGCTGGACACCAGAGGAGCCATGATCATGCGTGGGTTGCTTATCTCCGCCCCGGCCTCGGGAACAGGCAAGACGACGGTCATGCTTGGCGTGCTCCGCGCTCTGGCCGAAGATGGCCTGACCGTGCAGCCGTTCAAATCCGGCCCAGACTATATTGATCCGGCATTCCACCGCGCCGCCTCGGGCCGTGCCTCGTTCAACCTTGACACTTGGGCGATGGATGAGGGGCTGCTCTCTGCGATCACGACCGAGGCCAAGGGTGCCGATATCTGTGTCGGTGAAGGCTCGATGGGGCTGTTCGATGGCGTTGCAACCCGTGGCCAGTTTGGCTTTGGCACCAGCGCCGAGAC
>CAYWNJ010000357.1:0-3200 GCA_964459535.1 uncultured Rhodobacterales bacterium | reverse complement strand
ACCCAGCAAGGAGAAGAGAAATTGGCAACTGATCTAGAAAGATTTGTGGACGCCCCAGGACGGGACGAGAAGATCAAGCAAGTGCGTGAGATGATCGACAAGATGGGGATCGAGTATCTCTATCTGCAATTCGTTTCGGTCACCGGTAAGATCATGGGCAAAGGCATCCCCTCCGATCATTGGGAAAGCGTTGCCAAAAAGGGCTTTCAGCTGGTTTACGGCGCGACGATGAACCTCTTTACGGATCGGGCTGGGAACTACATGGGCTATGGTCCGGAGGCGGCCGAGCTTGTCGGCATTCCCGAGCCTGAGACCTTTATGCAACTGCCCTGGGCGCCAACGATTGGGCGGATGTATTCAACGCTCTTTCGCAACCGTGAGGAAAAAGAAAATCCCGGCGGGTATCTGACGGCCGACTGCCGCGGCAACCTGCGCCGCATGCATGAAGAGTTCACCAAAAAGCACGGCACCCAGCTTCGGATCGGCACTGAGCCAGAGATGATGTGGCTGAAATTCGATGAGAACGGCAAGCCGAAGGACGGGTTTTCCAAGCCTTATTGCTATCACATTGATCAGTTTGAATCGCTGCGCCCGGTTTCGATGCAGGTGATCAAATATGCCCGCCAGATGGGGCTGGATATGATCCAAGGGGATCATGAGGATGCGCCCGGTCAGCTAGAGCTTAACTGGATGTTTGATGATGTACTGCGTAATGCGGATCGTCTTACTACCTACCGCCAAATCTGCGCGCAGGTCGCGCGGGAGCATGGGATTTTCGCGTGCTTTATGACCAAACCGTTCATGGGCGTGTCGGCCTCGGGCTGCCACCACAACATGAGCCTCTGGCGCGGCGGCGAGGATCAACTGGTCCGCTGCGGCAATGACCCTGACAACCTGCCGGGCATGGCCGAGAACTATATGTATGTCAAAGGCGGTGACAACACCTTCATGCCTGATGATGACGATCCTCAGATGCCGGGCAAAGAGGGTCTCGTCGCGATTGGCGGTGTGGTGAAAAACCTCCAAGCGCTGACCGCCGTGGGCTGCTCGACGGTGAATTCCTACCGCCGTTTGTGGGACACCGGGTTCTGGGCGCCAGTGTTTGCTGATTGGGGTTTCCAAAACCGCACCACGGGCCTGCGGGTCTCGGCGCCCGGACGGTTTGAGTACCGCTCGGTCGATTCAATGGTGAACCCTTATATCATGGGCACGACGCTCCTGGCCGCTATGGATGACGGGATCGACAACAAGATTGATCCGGGCGAGCCTGAAGAGCGCAACATTTATGAAGCGATCAAAGAAGGTAAGGACGTCAAGAAACTGCCGATGTCTTTGGGCGAAGCACTTGATCACCTGGCCGACAACGAGGTTGTACAGCGCGGTATGCCGGGCGAGATGTATCGTCTCTACGACGAATACAAGCGCGATGAGTTCGCCCGCTTTATGTCCACCGTGACCGATTGGGACAACGAAATGTATATGGAGTGTCTGCCCTAGGGCGCGGCGCTTCTACATGACCACCGGGGGGCGCGGGCTGCGGCGTGCGCCTCTACACTGAAACGCAATCTATCCAAGGGAGGCGCACCTGAAATGTGCGGAATCGCTGGAATTATCCACAAGGGCAAATCGAGCAATGTCGGCGGGGAGATGACCGCTATGCTCCAAGCGCTCAAGCATCGGGGACCGGACAGCACCGGTTATGCCGTTTATTCTGAGGGACGGGATCCGCATGAATATATCATGCGCATCAAAGTGGCCGAGGCCGAGGACCGCGCGATTGGGCACGGCGCTGCAAAGCTGATGGCGGACCGCATCGCACGGGTTGACGCTATTCTGGAGGAGCATGGCGCTCAGGTTGTCTCCAAAGAGGCGCCGGTTGAGCACGCGCTGCGCTATGTGCTGACCCATGACGGCGACACGCCCGCCATGGCCGAGCATATCGAAGAGGATAAGGGGACCGAGATCCTGTCGATGGGCAATGGTCTGGAGCTGATCAAAGACCTAGGCGACGCGAGCGTTGTGGCCGAGGCCTATGGTCTGGACGCCTTCAACGGCACCCACGGGATTGGGCATACGCGGATGGCAACAGAGTCGGACGTGGATATCAAATCCGCCCACCCCTATTGGGCCTTTCCGTATAATGACATCTCCGTTGTCCATAACGGTCAGATCACCAACTATTGGATCATGCGCCGCGAGATGGAGCGGCTGGGGCATCGCTTTCAATCAAATTGCGATAGCGAGCTTTTGGCCGTTTACACGGCGCATAATCTGGCGAACGGGGTCAGCCTTGAGGACAGCCTGCGCCGCTCGATTGATGAGATTGATGGGGTCTTTACCTACCTCGTCTGCACCAAAGATCAGCTCGGCATGGCCAAGGACACGATGGCGGCAAAGCCCTTGGTCCTTTATGAAAGCGATGATCTGATTGCTATGGCCTCTGAGGAGGTGGCGATCCGGGCCATCCTACCCGAAGAGATTGATACAACCGACCCTTACGATGAGGAGGTGCGCGTATGGCAAGCGTAAGCGACGCGGATCTCAAGGCCATGACCCAAGAGGAGCGGGTCAAGGCTTTGGGCATGACCACGGACCAATTGACTGGCCGGTCGATGTATATCGAATTCGACCCGGACGCGACCGAGCGGTTTGCCTATCCTTGGGCCCCGGATGTCGATTTTAACAAGCGCACAGAGCTTGATTGCGACGGGATGACCGCCACCGAGGTCAACGCCAATATGCGGGCGTTGATGAGTGAGGGCTATGGCACGATTGTCATTAAGAACCCGCGCGGGATGCACTCGCTTGGCGTCGGGATCCTCAACAAGCTGAACCTGATTATCGAAGGCTCGACCGGGTATTTTGCCGTCGGCCTCATTGACGGGCCGAATGTGCGCGTCAATGGCCGCGTGGGCTGGTCCTGCGGCGAGAACATGATGTCCGGCACGGTTGTGATTGAGAAAAACGCAGGGTCTACCTTTGGCGCAGCCATTCGGGGTGGCGATCTGGTGTGTCGTGGCTCTGTGGGCTCGCGGACCGGCATTGATATGAAAGGTGGCACGATCATCGTCGGCGGCGACACCGGCGCGCTATCGGGCTTTATGATGCAGCGTGGACGCATGGTGGTTTGCGGCAATGCCGGCAAAAACCTGGGCGACTCGATGTATGACGGCACGATCTATATCGGCGGTGAAATCCAG
>CAYWNJ010000356.1:0-3203 GCA_964459535.1 uncultured Rhodobacterales bacterium | reverse complement strand
GTAAAGGCGCTGCGCACCCCATCATCCATCACACTTTGATAGTCCGGCAGGAACATCGGGATAAGCCCTGCATCCGAGGCCCCTTGCACGTTGTTTTGCCCGCGTAGCGGATGCAGCCCAGCCCCAGGCCGCCCGACATGGCCGCACATAAGCGCAAGACTGATCAGACAGCGCGCATTGTCCGTCCCGTGGATATGCTGGCTGACCCCCATCCCCCAAAAGATCATGCCCGCGCGCGCGCCTGCAAAGGTCCGCGCCACATCGCGCAGTGTTTCGGCGTCAATCCCGCAAAGCTCTGCCATCCTCTCGGGCGCGAAATCGGCGAGATGGGCCTTTTCGGCCTCCCAATTCTCGGTCCAGGTGTCGATATATTGCTGATCGTAGAGCCCTTCCTCGACAATCACATGCATAATCGCATTGAGCATCGAGACATCCGCGCCAGGCCGGAATTGCAGCATATGCGAGGCGTGGCGCTTGAGCGCTTGGCCGCGCGGATCCATCACGATCAGCTTACCTCCGCGCTTGGCGAATTGCTTGAAATAGGTGGCGGCGACGGGGTGATTTTCGATCGGGTTCGCGCCGATCACAATCGCCACATCGGCGTTCTCAATCTCGTTAAAGGTGGCGGTCACCGCGCCCGAGCCGACATTCTCCATCAACGCCGCAACCGAGGAGGCGTGGCACAGCCGAGTGCAGTGATCGACATTATTATGGCCAAAACCTTGGCGGATGAACTTTTGAAAGAGATAGGCCTCTTCATTCGTGCATTTGGCCGAGCCGAACCCCGCCACTTCGCGGCCCCGGCCCTTGAGGCCCTTGGCGGCAAAATCTAGCGCTTCATCCCAGCTTGCCTCGCGGAAGTGGTTTTGCCAATTGGCCGGATCGACATTTAGCCCTTTCGCAGGTGCATCCTCCCGCCGGATCAGCGGCTTGGTCAGCCGGTGGTCATGGTGGATATAGTCAAAGCCAAAGCGCCCTTTGACGCAAAGTCGTCCCTCATTCGCGGGTCCGTTAATCCCTTCGACGAACTTAACGCGCCCGTCCTTGACCTTGAGCGAGACCTGACAGCCGACGCCGCAGAAGGGGCAGACGCTTTCGACCTCTTGGTCATAATCGGCGCTATCGCCCTGCTGCGCGGCATCCAAAACCGTGGCGGGCATGAGCGCGCCGGTCGGGCAAGCTTGAACACATTCGCCGCAGGCCACGCAGGTACTCTCGCCCATCGGGTCGGCCATGTCGAATACCGGATAGGCATCGTGCCCGCGCCCAGCCATGCCAATCACATCATTGACTTGCACCTCGCGACAGGCCCGCACGCAGAGCCCGCATTGAATGCAAGCGTCCAGGTTCACCCGCATCGCCACGTGGCTGTCATCGAGAAGGGGTATGCGTGCCTCTTCAAGCTTGGGAAAGCGGCTTTCTTCAATCCCATTAGCCTCGGCCATGTCCCATAGATGGGCCGAGCGATCATGCGCGGCGTCGCGCGGCGGCTGATCGGCAACCAGCATTTCGACCACCATCTTGCGGGCCGTTTCCGCCCGGACGGAATTGGTGGTCACAACCATCCCGTCGACGGGTTCGCGAATACAAGAGGCAGCTAGCGTACGCTCGCCCTCAATCTCGACCATGCAGGCGCGGCAATTCCCGTCGGGGCGATATCCTGGCGCGGGTTTGTGGCACAGATGTGGGATGACGAGGCCACGCCCATGGGCGACCTCCCAAATCGTCAGACCCTTTTCGGCCTCGACCTCTTTGCCATCCAGCGTGAATGTAACCGTCCCAGACATGCGCGCCTCCTTGAGCAACATCACTTATCTACAGCCCAGCGCAGGAATACGGAACTCTTATTCCGACACGCAGACCCGCTTTTACGTCTCATTTTGGAGCGCCCATTTCCTATCGTTCAAAAAATCTAGGGACGGGGGCCGCCCACCGCTTTAAAGCCTGCGCGTCGTCGCTTATGACAAGGTTACGCAACCACCAAGGCTCTATGTCTCACATCACGCTCATTCGTCACGGCCAAGCCAACTCAACCGCTCAGGATGAGCAAAGCTATGACAGGCTCTCGCCCCTCGGGCACCAGCAGGCCGCTTGGCTTGGGGACTACCTGCGGCAGACCAAGGCGGTGCACACGCGGCTTTATACCGGCACGCTCACTCGCCATATTGAGACCGCCACCGCCATGGCGCAGGGCCTTGAGCCCATCCAGGACCCGCGCCTGAATGAGCTGGAATATTTCACCCTTTCCCAAGCCTATGAGCAAGAGCATGGCATCCCCCCGCCTGCTGATCAGCATGGGTTTACCCAACACCTGCCGCGCCTTTTTGCAGCGTGGAAAGCGGGCGAGATTGCGGGCGCACCCGAGGCGTTCGAGACATTCGAGACGCGCGTTGCCGCGGCGATCTCGGATATTGGGCGCGGAGAGGGGCCAGCTCTTGTCGTGACCTCGGGCGGGTTGATTTCAAACGTGATGCGTCAACACTTGCGGCTTGATATTCAGGGTATGGCGGCTCTGGCTCTGGCCATAATGAACACCTCGCTGCATCGCCTCTTTCCCGTGGGCGGCCATTGGTCGCCTGTGATGTTCAATGCCGTCCCGCATCTCGAACCGCCCGAGCGGCATCATGCCCAAACGCATGTCTGAATGCTTTGACGCCAACGGCTTCTTGCACCAGCGCCACAAAACATCTATATACACGAGTGAGGGGTTGGCGCGGGCGAGTGCCTCGCCAACCTGGTCAGATCCGGAAGGAAGCAGCCACAACGAGCCCCACTTGGGTCGCTGTCCAATCCCTCACCTAGCGCTTGTTTTGTTCAACCCAAAAATATGACGTATTCAAATGCGCGTTCGAGGCGTAGCCGAGAGGAAGCGCATTTGAATTCAATTTAATAGGACGCGCTGTAGCTTCCCCTCCCTGCCACTTTCTCGCAACAACGTTGCGTCGCGCAGCCCGATCCGCTTAGGCTATGCGGGTAGGGTGGAGGGAAAAATGGAATTTGATTATGTCATCGTCGGTGGCGGTTCCGCTGGCTGCGTCATGGCGGCACGGCTTAGCGAGGATCCAAACCTCTCGGTTTGCTTGGTAGAGGCGGGCGGCAATGGGCGCGGGATTTTTGTCCGGGCGCCTGCACTGGTCGCGGGGATGATCTCGGGCCGTCCGCCGATCAACAATTGGGCCTTTCAAACTGAACCCCAACCGGGC
>CAYWNJ010000355.1:1306-3219 GCA_964459535.1 uncultured Rhodobacterales bacterium | reverse complement strand
CTCCATCGCCCGGACCCCGAGGCGGGGGCCGAGGCTTGGGATAATTACGTGCATCTGCGCGAGAACCCCGCTGGAGAGGTGGAGGAGCTTTGGAGCCATGATGCAGGCTGCGGCGCGTGGATCGTCGTGCGGCGGAATGTGAGCACGCACGAAATCCTAAGCACCAAACTTGCGACGGAGGTCAAACGATGAGACTCGCAGGCAAAGGGCTGGTCGACCGCGATACACCGCTTCGCTTTACTTTCGACGGCATCGGCTATGAGGGTTTTGCGGGCGATACGCTTGCCTCAGCCCTCTTGGCAAATGGGGTGCGCCTGGTCGGGCGCAGCTTTAAGTACCACCGCCCGCGCGGAATTCTAACGGCAGGGAGCGAAGAGCCAAACGCCCTGGTCACCACCCGCGGCGGCGCCCATGCCGAGCCGAATGTGCGCGCGACCACGCAAGAGCTTTACGACGGGCTCACCGCACGCAGCCAAAACGCCTGGCCGTCGCTGAACTTTGACCTGCTCTCGCTGAACGACCTGGCGGCCCCGTTCCTGAGTGCGGGCTTCTATTACAAAACCTTTATGTGGCCCCGCGCCTTTTGGGAACGTGTCTATGAGCCCTTTATCCGCCGCGCCGCGGGATTGGGCGCTTTGAACGGTGCGTCGAATCCGGACAAATACGACCGGGCCTATGCGTTTTGCGATCTTCTGGTGATCGGGTCGGGTCCTGCGGGGCTTATGGCCGCGCTCGTTGCCGCTCGGGCCGGGGCGGATGTGATCCTGGCCGACGAAGACGCGCGCATGGGCGGCCGCCTCAACGCGGAAGTCGAAGAGCTAGGCGGCGCGCCCGCCGCAGATTGGGCCGCGCAGATCATTGCTGAGCTCGAGGCCATGGAAAACGTGCGCCTGATGCCACGCATGACGGTGACTGGCGCCTATGATGGCGGCACCTATGGCGCGCTGGAGCGGGTCAGCCAGCACCAAAACACCCCGGCGCGCGGCGCCCCGCTTGAGACCTTCTGGCGGATCGCGGCCAAGCGTGCGATCCTCGCGGCAGGCGCCATTGAGCGCCCCATCGCCTTTCGCGACAATGACCGGCCCGGCATTATGACGGCGAGCGCGGTACGGACCTACCTTAACCGCTACGGGGTGGCACCGGGGCGGGCGATCACGCTCTTTTGCAACAATGACAACGCCCACCGCACCGCGCGCGATCTCGTCGCAGCGGGCGTGCATGTGGCGGCGGTCTTGGACAGCCGCGCGGACGCGCAGAGCTTTGGTGATTACAAGCTGATCCCTGGCGCTGTTGTCACCGGCACCGAAGGGCGCAAAGGGCTCACGGCCATCAGCTATCGCACGCCATCGGGCGAAGAAAAGCTCTTGACCGATTGCCTGGCTGTATCGGGCGGCTGGAACCCCTCGGTCCACCTGACCTGCCATATGAATGGTCGCCCGACTTGGGACGCGGATTTGGCCAGCTTTGTCCCAACCCCAGGCGCGATACCAGGACTTGAGGTGGCAGGCGCGGCGGCAGGCGTCTTTGACACGGCGGGCTGTTTGGCCTCGGGCGCAGAGGCCGCAGGCGCTGCGCTTACCGAGCTGGGGCTCTCCGCGCCGAAGATGAAGCTACCGCAGGCAGATGATAGCCCCTACCGGCACGCCCCGCTTTGGGCGGTTCCGGGCAAAGGGCGCGCCTGGCTCGATTTTCAGAATGATGTGACCGTTAAGGATGTGCAGCAAGCCGCCAAAGAGAATTTCACCTCGGTCGAGCATATGAAGCGCTACACTACCCAAGGGATGGCGACCGACCAAGGGAAGAACTCGAACGTAGCGGCGCTTGCCATCCTCGCGGATGCGACCGGGCGCGGTATCCCTGAGACGGGCACGACGACCTTTCGCCCGCCCTATAGCCCGATTGCAATCGCCGCA
>CAYWNJ010000355.1:0-1267 GCA_964459535.1 uncultured Rhodobacterales bacterium | reverse complement strand
CCTCCCACGCGGCCTCGGTTGCTGCGGGCGCGCCGATGATCGAGGCGGGGCTTTGGTACCGTCCCAGCTATTTCCCCGCGCCGGGCGAGACGACATGGCGGCAATCCTGCGACCGCGAGGTTGGGCTGGTCCGTAACGCGGTCGGGATTTGCGACGTCTCCACCTTGGGCAAGATCGACATTCAAGGGCCCGATGCGGCCAAGTTCTTGGACTTTGTCTATACCAATATGTTCTCAACGCTCAAACCTGGGCGCGTGCGCTATGGGCTAATGCTGCGCGAAGACGGGCATGTGATGGATGACGGCACAACCGCACGACTGAGCGATCAGCATTTCGTCATGACCACCACCACCGCGGCGGCGGGCCAAGTGATGCGGCATCTTGAGTTTGTCAGCCAAGCCCTGCGCCCCGATTGGGATGTGCGGATGATTTCGGTCACCGAGCAATGGGCGCAATTCGCCGTCGCCGGGCCAAAATCCCGCGCCTTGCTGAACGAGTTGCTCGATGAACCTATCGACGATGAAAGCTGGCCTTTCATGGCCTGCGGCCCGGTCTCGGTCCAAGGCGTGGCCGGGCGGCTCTTTCGGATTTCCTTCTCGGGCGAACATGCCTATGAGCTTGCCGTGCCATCGCGCTATGGCGAGAGCCTTTATCGGCTGCTTGTCGCGCGGGCCGAGGCGCTGGGGGGCGGCGCCTATGGGATGGAGGCGTTGAATGTTATGCGGATCGAAAAGGGCTTTATCACCCATTCGGAAATTCATGGGCGGGTCACTGCCTTTGACATCGGGATGGAGCGGATGATCTCGGCCAAGAAAGACTGCATTGGCAAGACGATGGCCGCGCGCGAGGGCCTTTTGGAGGAAGACCGCGAGCAGCTGGTTGGCCTCAAACCCGTTGGCGCGGTCAAGCAGCTCACCGCCGGGGCGCGCCTTTTTGACGAGGCCGCTGAAACAACTGCCAAGAATGATCAGGGCTATATCACCTCAGTCGGCTTCTCCCCCACCTTAGAGCATTTCATTGGCCTGGGATTTGTGCGCGGCGGGCTTGCGCGCAAAGGCGATCAGATGCGGATGGTGGATCATTTGCGCCAGATCGAAGCGGTGGTCGAAATTTGCCATCCCGTCTTTTTTGACCCAGAGGGAGGGCGCACCCGTGGCTAAGTTGATGGCAACCTCCCCCTGCGCGGGTCTGCTGCCGCGCAGCATCGGACCGAACATCTTGGAAGAGGTCGATCTGGGCGTACTCACCTCGCTCGCGCCTTATGCCG
>CAYWNJ010000354.1:2444-3220 GCA_964459535.1 uncultured Rhodobacterales bacterium | reverse complement strand
CAATGAGAGCGCGAGTCCGATTGCCCTTTCGGCATGCCCTGTCGCACTTCTCAGAAACCACGACATTGGGTTGAAGCTCACTGATCAATTCCTGCACGAAGACCGCGATATCGCATTTGGTCTTAGCTGACTTGACTGTGAGACCCCAGTCGCACAGCTGCCCATCACCGATGAAGACGTACCCCACCCGTCGTGTCCCGACCGCAATCGACAGCACGCTAAGCCCCTCCATACTCGTCTGGTTGTTCCAAGCGCTCGCGTAGCCGTTGCAACGAGCGCTGACGGTTAAATGTCTGGGCTTTGCGTTTTCTGGGATCTCGCAGGGTCTTGAGACGTCTGCGCAGGTGTTTCTTACGCTCTGCCATGACCTCGGCAAACAAGCTTTCAAACGACCGGCCGTAGATCAAGGACAGCTCTATGATCTGTTCCAAGCTCGGCCGTTGCTTGCCTGTTTCCAGGGTCGACAGAATGGATTGGTGACAGGCCAGCAAATGCGCCAGATCGCACTGCCTGTAGCCCGCTTTCTTGCGCGCCATGCGCAGATCGTGGGCAAATTGTGTTTTCATAAACGATTAAATTAAACTGATAGAGCATCAGTCTAAGTCGCCAGCTTTGAACGCACTAGTAGGCACAATATGGGCTGGATCGATATGGTGGTGGAAAGGTGTACAAACGGCGAAGAATGAACATCGCATGGGGTTTCAGGCTCTGCGGACCGGACCCTTCAGAGGTCCGGCAGCAAACCCACATCCCATGCGTGTATGTTCGTTTCTGCC
>CAYWNJ010000354.1:0-2429 GCA_964459535.1 uncultured Rhodobacterales bacterium | reverse complement strand
TCAGCGGCTCAGCAACATCTAGATCTGATGTGAAAGAGCCCCGAGAGACGGCTGCGGCTGACGGAGCTGCATCAGTAATGACGGATTTTCACCACTCATTCTTACAAAGTCGCCGAACTCAAAAACAGAAAACACCGCCTGACTAGCAGGCAGCGTATCGATGGGGCCGATATGGTCAGTGTGGCACTTAATACTCGTTGGCCAGCATGATGGTCAGCACCCGATGGGTAGAGCCTTCATTGGCCGGATTCTCTGAACCGTTTTGCAGTGACGGATCATAGTAGTCGATCTTGAAGAATACTTTTTCTCCGCGCACCTCGACGGCGCCAAAGTCGTGCTCACCCCATGGGTCAGTCTCGTGGTCGAAACCATCGAATGTGCGAACAGCATGCACGGCATCAACGACGAACTGGCCGCCGAGCGCTTGCAAGCCCGATGTGACCATCACCGAGCCTTGGCCGAGGCCCTCACGACGCAAGCGATCATTGAGCTCACGAATGCGCAATTGCGGCGGTTGCTCAGCGCGGGACCAAACCAGCGTGGCTGCTTCTTCGCAGGCATTGCAATGGGCGTCGTCAAATACCTGTTCGAGCTCCCACAACCCGGAGGCCGGGTTCCAGCAGGCCCATGCATCACGAACTACGCGTTCGCTCCCACATGCCTGACAGCGCGGCACGGATCCAATGGTGGCTTCAATGTCTTCGGATGGTTTTTCCATAGTTCATCTCCCTTCAGGTTGGAGCGACCAGGACGGATGTCCTGAGCGCTCTACTGAAGGCGATGGCGTGGAAAGAACGATCTGAGACCATTGTGCCGCATCAAGCGAAATCAGACTAGTATGCACAATATGGGCTGAGCAGATATGGAGCCTGCTAGCACTCGGAGACCGCAATGCTCACAATGCGTGGATGTCTAAATCAACCATCTTAGGCATGGCCTATCACCGCTATGAAGATCCAAAACCGTTCGGGATGACGGAACCTGATCGGCTGATGCATATGTATGTCATTGGTCAGACCGGGACTGGTAAGTCGACCTTGCTGCAAAACTTGGCTTGGCAGGACGCCAATCAAGGCACGGGGTTCTGTTTGATCGACCCGCATGGCGATCTCGCGGAAAACCTACACCACCAACTCCGCGTGGATCATCTTTATTGGGACGTGGCGGACCCAACCTGCCCACTAGGGTACGACCCATTGCGGCGGGTGGGTGAGCAATACCGCCCGCTTGTCGCCTCCGCCTTCATTGAGGCGCTCAAAAAGCAATGGCCAGATGCGTGGGGCGCGCGGATGGAGCACTTACTGCGGTATGCGATCCTGGCGCTCCTGGAACAGCCCCATTCTGATCTCAGAGATCTCCTCAAGCTCTTCGTCTACAAAGGTTTCCGTCGCCAGATCACCGAAAGCCTAACGGATCCACAAGCGCGGTTCTTCTGGAAACATGAATTCCCCGCCATGAACTACCAGACCAGTGCAGATGGCGTGAGCCCGGTGGCCAACAAGATTGGCGCGTTCTTGGCGCATCCAGCGGTTAGGACAGCGCTTTGTGAACCACGCAAACCGCTGCGGTTTCGATCTATCATGGACGGTGGCGAACCACTGATCATCAACCTCGCCAAGGGACGGCTCGGCACGGACATTTCCAACATTATGGGTGGCTTGATCACATCCACGATAATGCAGGCTGCCTTCACGCGACATGGTTTGCCAGCAATGGCGCGACGTCCGTTCTTTCTCTATGTCGATGAATTCCACAACCTGACGACAAAGACCTTCGCCGGATTGCTGTCGGAGGCGCGCAAGTATGGCCTAGGTCTTATCTTGGCCCATCAACATCTGTCTCAAACCGACACCGACGTGCGTGATGCCATCCTGGGCAATGTGGGAACGATGATCATCTATCGCCTCGGCGCGAATGATGCGCCGTTCTTCGAGCGTTTCTTGCCGCCATTCTCAGCGCTAGATTTTCAAAACCAGGCCAACCATCGATCCACCGTGTGGCTTATGCACAAAGGCACTCGGTTCAAACCCTTCTCGGCGACCATGTATCCTCCATATCGGTGAGATTGATAAAGTGACTACTAGGCAGGATTTTTTGCGCACGTACCATGGAGACATGACTGAAGATGAACACATTCAACGCCACCTTGAAATCTGCCAGCGCGTCTTTGAACGGTTGGTTGCCGAGGGCAAATGGCCCTGGCCAGACTCGCCAAATTCGGACGATGTGGTAGAGTCAAAGGACCCTAAATCCGACATATGAAACCGTGCTTTGGATACATTCGAGTATCCACCCAGAAGCAAGGCGAGGGTGTATCACTCGAAGCACAAAAAGACGCCATCACGGTCTTTGCGAGTCGAAACAAGCTCACGATCACAAAGTGGTTCGAAGAAAAAGAAACTGCCGCCAAAAGTGGACGGCCAGTTTTT
>CAYWNJ010000353.1:0-3228 GCA_964459535.1 uncultured Rhodobacterales bacterium | reverse complement strand
ACGATGGCAGGCCGAACGAGCCCTGTCCGTGATCAATCCAGCAGGGCATATTGGCCATATCAAACGCATCAGAACCGTCGGGCGTCGAGGTATAAAGCACGTTGATCCCAAGGATCGCAGAGATCGGTGCAATGGTGCGCGGAAACATCTCGGCCATCCAAGCGCCCGTCGCCATCACGATCACATCTGCCCTGAGCGGTTTGCCATCCAGCATTGGCTGCTCATCACGGTCAGTCTCGACCCTGCCGCGCTTGACCACCCCGCCCGCGCGGCGAAAAAGCTCAAGCGTTGCCAGAACGCAGCGATGCGCCATCAGCAGCCCAGCTTCAGGCTCGAACAGTGCGTAGGAAATCTCATCGACCTTGAACTGAGGAAACCTCTCTTGGATGTCGCGCTTTGAAAATCGGTAATAGGGCACGCCAACCTTATCAAAGGTCGCCGAGGTCGCATCCTCCCAATCGCAATGCCCCTCGGTCGCCAGGATGAGCGCGCCGCATTCATACATCAGGCTCAGCCCCGTCTCCGCCTGCTGCTCCAGCCAGCGCTGCCGTGCGTCGCGCGCCCATCGTGTGTAAAATTCGTCCCGGCCCGAAATCGCGCGGATCACGCGGTTGTAGTCGGTGGACGCGGCGCGCGCATGCCCCGGCTCCCAGCGGTCGATCAGCGTGACCTGAGCCCCGCGCCGCTGAAGATGCAGCGCCGTTTGCGCCCCGGCTATCCCGCCGCCAACAACAATTGCTGTGATCGTTTTCATTAAATTCCTTGCTTTCTGTCTGTTTTTACGAATACTGTATACAGAATACAAGTCAAGAAGGGCGTTGGGATGGCAAGCGCAACTACCGATTTTTCACTGCCCGAGGGCACCCATACGGTTGTGATGGGCCTTGGGGACCTTAATGGGATTATGCGCGGCAAGCGTATCCCGGCCAGTCACTGGGAGACGATTTGCAAGAACGGCAATGCGTTTTCGATTGCGCTTTTTGCAATCGATATGACCTGCGACGTCTGGGACACGCCTTATGTGAACTTTGGCAATGGCTATCCCGACATGCATATGTTCCCGATTGGCAAGCCCTTTGCCCTGCCTTTTGAGCCAGGCGTTGCGATGGTCTTTGCCCGCGCCGAGGGGATGGATCACAAGCCAGTGCCGCTGGATCCACGCCTAGCGCTGAAGCGTCAAGTCGAACGCGCGGCGGCGATGGGCTTTGACGTTCAGGTCGGGACAGAGCTTGAGTTCTACCTGCTCGATCCAGAAACCAACTTGCCCAAGGATAAGGGGATCCAAGTCTACGGCCTCCAGCGCGCTGCAGAACTGGAGCATGTGCTGGGCCCGATTCGCACCGAGCTCAACGCGTGCGGCATCCCAATTGAGCAATCCAACCCGGAATATGCTGCGGGCCAAGTTGAGGTGAATATCCGCTATGACAACGCGCTGATCGCAGCGGACCGGGTGGTGATGTTCCGCGCATTGGTCAAACAGCTCGCGGGCGCCCATGGCTATAAAGCAACCTTTATGGCCAAACCCTTTCTCGAAGAATCGGGGAACGGCTTTCATTGCCACTATTCGCTTTGGAAAGATGGCCAAAACGCCTTTTCGTCTCAGGAAGGGCTCAGCACGGCTGGGCGGCACTTCTTGGGCGGGTTGCAAAAGCGTATGGCCGAAATGTCGATCTGTGGCAGCGCAACGGTTAACGGGTATCGGCGCCGCGCGCCCTACACGTTCTGCCCGATCAATACGACCTGGGGGATGGACAACCGCACCGTCGGCCTGCGTGTGATCGGCGGCACGGGCAGCGCGACGCGTGTTGAAAAGCGCGATGCGGGCGCGGATTGTAACCCTTACCTGCTGCTCGCGGCTGAGATCGCGGCGGGGCTTGACGGCATTGAACAGGGCTTAGAGCCCTCGCCGATGACCGAGGGGAATGGCTATGAGGTCGAGGATGCCGAGCCGATCCCAACCGATCTACCCACCGCCATTTCTCTGGCGCGGGGGTCTGATTGGCTGCGCGATGTGCTTGGCGAGCTTCTCTATGAAATCGTATGTCAGCAATCCGAGCGCGAGCTTGAGTTCTTTGCCCAGCAAGTGACGCAAGTCGAGCTTGATCGGTATTTGGATAATTTCTAATGCGGATCGCCAAAGTCACGGGCACGGTAACGGCGACGGCAAAGGATGCCGCCTTGGTTGGCTCGTCCCTGCTGATTGTCGACTATACGGATGCGAAGGGCAAAACGCTTGAGCCTGCGCATGTCGCGGTCGATAGCGTTGGCGCAGGCGTCGGGCAATTGGTGCTTGTGACCCGCGGCTCTGCTGCGCGTTTGCCGCAAGGCAAGGCCGGACAGCCTATCGACGCCGTAATCGTGGCAATCGTCGATCAACTCTCTCTTTCCTAACGTTCTGACAGATAAGGATACCAACCCAATGGCGAAACCAGCAGCAGGGCAAGCAGCTCTTGGCATGATCGAAACACGCGGACTGGTCGGCTCAATCGAGGCGGCAGATGCGATGGTAAAAGCGGCAAGCGTGACAATCGTCGGGCAAACCAAAGCTGGTGGCGGCCTGATCACCACCTTGATCCGAGGCGAGGTTGGCGCGGTCAAAGCCGCAACCGACGCAGGTGCGACCGCAGCGAATAAGGTGGGCGAGGTCGTCTCGGTCCATGTGATCGCCCGCCCACATGACGAGCTTGAAGCGTTGCTTGACGCCCTAGGCGGCGGAGCGGCGGACTAGCGTCCTAGCGGCTTGAAAGGTCAAGACGGATGGGTGCATTCGAAGAATTTGCCGAGGCCGCCTCCCGGCCCTCCGGCGACCCCCACGCGGGGCCAATTCCTTCGTATTCCAAGATTGCGGTCCTGGGCGGTGGTTCCGACGCGCAGTTGATTGCGGCGCTCTGCTTGGCAGAGGGGGCAGAGGTCACGCTGTTCTCGGCCTATGGCGCAGAACTCGCCGCCCTCGCCGCGTCTGCGGGTATTAGCCTGCGCGGCGCGGGGCCAATTGGCACCTATCAAATCAACCGCGAGGCCGCGCCGTCGATCCGCACCACTGCCGAGCTTGATCGCGCCGTTGCCGACGCGCAGGTTATTTTTCTGACCGGTCCGGTTCACAAGCAGCGTACCTATGGCATGGTTCTTGCTGATCATCTGCGCGATGGTCAGGTGCTCGTCCTGGCACCGGGCCGCTCGCTCGGCGCGCTTGAGACGATGTGGTTCTTACGCATTGGCGGGTGCAGG
>CAYWNJ010000352.1:0-3247 GCA_964459535.1 uncultured Rhodobacterales bacterium | reverse complement strand
GCCTTGCTGATCAGCTCCATGCCCGCCTTAGAGCCGTTATAGCCCAAAGGCCCGGCAAAGAGCGGATGCGCACCCGGAAATGCGTCATTATGCTGATAGCCCACGCAAACCGGCGCGCTCAGCCGCTCGGCAAGCGCTTTGGAGGCGTCAATCCCGCCCGCCGACAGAACCACACCTGCGCCGTTCAGAATCACCGGGTTTTGCGCCGTGCTCAGCATCTTAGCCGCCTCAGCCACGGAGTTTTCGCCGCCCGGCGAGCGCTCAAACTCAATCGGATCGGGGATCTCTATATCCACAACTTGGGTCCAGAAATCGCGGGGGATATTAAGCTGCGCGGGCGCGCTCAGCCGCTTGGCCTGCGCGATCACGCGGGTCAGCACCTCGGCAACGCGGGTCGGATCGCGGACCTCTTCTTGATAGGCAACCATATCCTCAAAGAGCTTCATCTGCTCGACTTCTTGGAAACCGCCCTGACCGATGGTCTTATTCGCCGCCTGCGGGGTCACCAGCAATAGCGGGGTGTGATTCCAATAGGCCGTCTTGACCGCGGTCACAAAGTTCGTGATGCCCGGACCGTTCTGCGCAATCATCATCGACATTTTGCCGGTCGCGCGCGTGTAGCCATCGGCCATCATGCCCGCGCTGCCCTCATGCGCGCAGTCCCAAAAGGTAATGCCCGCCTGCGGGAACAGGTCAGAGATCGGCATCATCGCCGAGCCAATAATGCCAAATGCATGGGCAATGCCGTGCTTTTGCAAGGTTTTTACAAAGGCTTCTTCGGTCGTCATTTGCATGGTTCTTGGCTCCGATTATAATGTGGCAAAGGTTTGGAGCCCGTTTAAGGCGTTGTGGCAAGACCAACTAGGGCCAGATTCCCATCCGCATCATACCAGTTCACCGATCGTCTCGGCGATCAGGGCAACACCTGCGGCGATCCGTGCTTCGGGGATCGAGGAATACGCCAGCCGATAAAAGTGGCGCGGTTGCGCTGGGCCCGAGAAAAACGGGTGCCCTGGCTCGATCAAAGCGCCCTTTTCTGCAAGGGCCTGTGCCAAATCTCTGGTGTCAATATGCTCGGGCGCGCGCATCCAAAAGGAAGAGCCGCCAAAATCTCCTTGCCCCGCGATGCTGAGCCGCGCGCTCTCAATGGCCTGCTGCATCACGCGGCGGCGCGCGCCGAGCGTTTTGCCCATATTGCGGATCTGCGCGTCATAGTGGCCGAGCGACAGGAAATAGGCGGCGGTCCGCTGCATATGACCCGGTGGGTGCCGCAGGATCGACGCACGCAACGCCCGCGCCTCGGAGATGAAAGGCTCAGAGCCAACCAAATAGCCCAGTCGCAGCCCCGGAAACAGGGACTTTGAAAAGCTGCCAACATAGATGACACGCCCCTCGGCATCCAGCGACTTGAGCGCTGGGGCAGGGGGGTGAAGGAACGACATCTCGAATTCGTAGTCATCCTCGACGATCAACGCATCAATCTCTCGCGCACGTTCCAGAAGCGCCTGCCGCCGCGCCAGGGGCATGGTCGCGTTCGTTGGGCATTGATGCGACGGGGTGGTGAAAATCACATCCGTCTGCGGCGGGATCGCCTCGGGGGGTAATCCCCCGCTATCCACCTTTACCGGGCTCAGCTGGCACCGCGCCTGGCACAGAATGTCACGCAGCGCATGATAGCAAGGATCCTCAAGCACAGCCCGGCGGCGCTGGGTCAAAAGTATTTGCGCCGTCAACCAAAGCGCATTCTGCGCCCCCATCGTGATCAGCACCTGGCTCGGACGTGCGGCGATACCGCGGCGGGGCAGCGTATGACGCACAATGAATTCGATGAGTTTTGGGTCATCTTGATCATAGTAATCCGACGTGAGCGACGCAAAGTCTCGCTGCCCCAAGGCGCGAATCGCGCAGGTGCGCCAGTTTGTATGATCAAAGAGCGCCGGGTCCGCCTGCCCATACACAAACGGATAGCGAAAGCGCGCCCAGTCGAGCGGCTTGTCCGGGGTGCTCCCCCCGGTAAAGCGCTGCCCAATCGCGCGCGCCCAATCCACCTGATCCTCAGCCTGCGGCGTTGTAGGATAGATCGGCGGAACGGGCGCGGTCTCTGACACGAAATAGCCCGACCGCCCGCGCGCACTGAGATAGTCATTGGCAAGCATCTCTGTATAGGCAAGCGTAACCGTAATCCGGCTTACCCCCAGATGCAGCGCAAGCTTGCGCGTGGAGGGCAGCTTTTCCCCTGGCAAAAACCGACCAGCAAGGATGCCTTGCGCAATCATCTGTTGAATGCGCGCTTGCTTTGTCCCCTCGCCAGTCGGACTCAAAAAGAAGGTTTCGACCGGAATTGCCATAAAGCGAGCTTAACCTGGACTTAACTCATTAGCAATCTGGACTGATTGGAGCCTGGCGCACACGCCATTCGGACAAACCAAAAATGTCGTATTCAACTGCGCGTTCGAGGCAAAGCCGAGAGGAAGCGGATTTGAATTCAATTTAACAAAGACACGCTCTAAAAGGCTGCACGTCTTTGGGCCCGGTTTCGGGCGTTGCTAAGAGATTGTTAGCACTTCGCTTCTCTTATGCGCTTTCACATTGTTGAAAGGGCTGACCCATGTATCTATTTCGCCATTTTCTGCTGACGCTGCTGCTTGCGGTGGGCGCGTCCCCGCTCAGCGCTGCGGGCCTGCAAAGCCCAAGCGGTGCCATCGTTTTGACGATTGCGGGCACGATTGAAAAGCACAATGCCGGGGACAGGGCCGTCTTTGATCGCGCGATGCTGGAAGCGCTTGATTGGCGCACCGTGCGCACCTTCACCTCATTCACTGAAGGCGAGCAGGAGTTTTCGGGACCAACGCTGGCCTCCGTTCTCGCTGCTGTCGCGGCAAGCGGGGATGTTTTGCGGGCCACCGCGATCAATGACTATGCGGTCACGCTTAACGCTGCTGACGCGGCCACCCATGACGTGCTTTTGGCTATGGACCACAATGGTCGCCCGATGCGTGTACGCGATAAGGGACCAATCTGGGTGGTTTATCCGCTCAGCGAGGCCGAAGCCCAAGGCAAGCCCTTTGATGCTGAAATGATCTGGCAGCTTGATCGTATCTTTGTCGAGTAATCAATGCGCCTGCTTTTGTCACAACACAGCCAGATGCTACGCGCGCTTTGCGCGATCGGCCTCTGCATCTGCTTGCTTGGAGCGATGCTTCTGCATCGCGACATGCTGCGTGACAATGAGCGACGTATGGCTGTC
>CAYWNJ010000351.1:0-3252 GCA_964459535.1 uncultured Rhodobacterales bacterium | reverse complement strand
TTGACGTGACCTATGAGGCAATGATGCCCGCGTTCAAAGAGGCGCATCCGAATATTGAGGTAAAGTTCCGCGCCACCTACGAATCCTATGAGGATGGCACCAACACCATTCTGCGCGAGGCGGTCTCCGGCAATCTGCCCGACGTGACCATGCAGGGTCTGAACCGTCAGGCGCCGCTGGTGGACAAGGGCATTGCCCAGTCGCTGGAGCCTTTCATTGACGCCGAGGCTGATTTTGAAAAGGACGGCTACCATCAGGCGATGCTGTCGCTCTCGACCTTTGACGACGCGGTCTATGGCCTGCCCTTCTCGGTCTCACTGCCGGTTGGATATTACAACATGGACATCCTGCGGGAAGGTGGCATCGAAGAACTGCCCCAGACATGGGATGATGTGATCGCCGCCTGCAAGACCATGAAGGCCAATGGCATCAACAATCCGATCTTCTGGGGTTGGAACATCACCGGCAACTGGTTCATGCAGGCGCTTTTGTGGAGCCAGGACAAGGCGATTGTCGAAAATGGCCGCGTCACAATGGACAGTCCCGAAGCACTTGTCGCGCTGGAGCAGATGCAGGACATCTTCACAGAGTGCGAGATGCAGAACCTCGAATGGAAAGCGGCCCTTGCGTCCTTCTCTGCCGGTGAGATCGGCATGATGTTCTGGTCCACGTCGGCTCTGGGCGCGGTTGAGCGCAGCCAAGGTGATTTCGAGCTGGTCACGGGCCCGTTCCCGGGTCTGGGCGGCGCGCCGATGGGCCTGCCTGCGGGCGGCAACGCGGCAATGCTGACATCCACTTCCGACGATCCGAAAGTGCGCGAAGCAGCATGGACCTGGCTGAAGTACATCACCTCGGGCGACGGTGCAGCCGAAGTGGCCAAGACAACCGGCTACATGCCGCCAAACAAGGCCGCCAACGAGATCATCCTCGCGGACTTCTACGAGCAGCACCCCAACACGCAGACCGCCGTGGACCAGCTTCCGCTGCTGCGCGACTGGCTGGCCTATCCGGGAGACAACGGCCTGGCGATCACGCAGGTGATCTATGACGGGATAGAGCGGATCGTCACTGGCGACGCGACCGACATGGAAGAGTTGCAGGAAGAGTTGGTCGAAGAAATCGCCGACCTGCTGCCAAACGGCTAAACGCTTTGGCTGGTCGCCCGTCCCTGGGCGGCCAGCACTCTACCCGAAAGACCCGCGTATGAAACTCGTACACATTTCCGACATCCACCTGACCTGCCCAGGAGAGCGTATGGGTGGCCTCGACCCCCATCGGCGTTTCGCTCAGGCGTTGGATGAAGTCCGCGACAAACACAGTGATGCGGACCGCATCATCATCACCGGAGACCTCACACATTGGGGCGAGCCACAGGCCTACGCCGCGCTCAAGGATGCCTTGGTGGACCTGCCCTGCCCGGTGCGCCTTCTGATCGGCAACCACGATAATCGTGATCATTTCCTCGCGGCATTCCCCGATCATCCATGCGATGAAAACGGCTATGTCAACCACGCTGAGGACCTGGAAGGCACCCGCCTGATCTATCTCGACACCACCGCACCACGCACCCATGCGGGCCATTTCGGAGCGGATCGTATTGCCTGGCTCGACGCGCAGTTGGCTGGGTGCAAGCGCGCGCGGCTCTTCATGCACCACAACGTGATGACCCTTGGTCAACCTGCCGAGGACAAGATAGCGCTAAATGAGACCGACCGCCCGGCCTTTGCAGCGCTGCTCACCCGGCACCGGGATAAGATCGACTACCTGCATTTCGGCCATATCCACGCGATCTGCACGGGGACCTATTGCGGCATTCCCTTCGCCTCCGTCCGCTCGACCGGCAATCAGTCTCTGCCCGATTTCACAGAGACCGAACTGCTGCATGGTGGCCCCATGGCCCCCTCTTTCGCGATCATCGAAGCGGGCGAAGACATGACCGTCATCCATGACATCCCGTTTACATGGGACGGTCCGGTCTTTTCCACAGGAACCGGATGGGACGACTGGGCCAAGCCATTGGCCGCAGAATGAAGTTCATTCACCTGACGGATACCCATGTGATCGGCAACGGCCTGCTTTATGGGCAGGACCCAGGCGAACGGCTGGGCCAGGCGGTCCAGTCGATCAATACCGAGCATGGCGATGCCGCCTTTGTCATCGTCACTGGTGACATAACCCATTGGGGCGATCCCGCGGCCTATGCGCGATTTGCGGGCCAGATCGCAAAGCTGAAGATGCCCGTGCATCTCATGGTCGGCAATCACGACGACACGCCTTCCTTGATGCAGACTTTTCCTGATGTCCCGCGCGACGAGCATGGTTTTGTCCAAACCGCGTTCGAGACGCCTTTTGGCCGCTTCCTGCTCCTCGACACCAAGGCGGAAGGCACCCACGCGGGCGCCTATTGCGAGGCCCGCCGCGCGTGGCTGGTGCATCAGTTGGAGGTGCCCGGGCCGGTCTTTCTGTTCATGCACCACCCGCCGTTCAAGGTCGGGATCAAGGCGATGGACGCGATTATGATGCAGGACGCCGAACCGTTCCATCAGGTGATCGCGCCACACAACGCCCGCATCCGCCACCTATTCTTCGGCCATGTTCACCGAGCCATCTGGGGCAATTGGCGCGGCATCAGCTATTCGTGCATGCGCGGGCTGAATCATCAGGTGGCGCTTGATCTGGACGCGCCAGCCGAGCGGATCAATGGAAATTTCGAGTCCCAGGCATACGGGGTGGTTATGCTCGATCAAGACCAGGTGACCGTCCACATGCACGACTTCAACGACAGAACCGAGCGTTTCCAGCTATAGTCGCGACGGCTTCGAACCGGGTTCCGTCATTGACGCGGAGCGCCTCACTGCTGAGCCACCTTCACACCAACTTGGTGATCGCCCTGGCAGCCTCGGAAATGCACACACTGATTGGTCGCGACGACGCTCTGCGATCAACAGGTATGCCACCCCCACTTCTGGTGACACGAGATTTCCGCTCTCGTTGTGCCAACGCAATCGCTCCGCACTGGAGGCGAAGCTCTGCTGTGCGCCCGTTACTTTCGAAAAGCGATGTCATGAAGCGCAGTCAGCTGCCATCGAAGCCAACACAGCGAATTGGCGCTATGTCCGCAATCTGTGAGTCCGCCCGCCATCCGATTTTGCGGGTTGCGGCGAATGTCGGCAATGCGGGCTGCGACCGCAGAATCCCGACCAGCTGCTGGATGTGGGCTTTGGGCCTATTTTGTTGAAAAACTCTTCCTTG
>CAYWNJ010000350.1:0-3253 GCA_964459535.1 uncultured Rhodobacterales bacterium | reverse complement strand
GTATTGATCAGGTGATCTATGTCTCGCGCGCCGGACATAAGGGCATTGTGCTCGGTAAGAAGGGCGAGACAATAAAGGCGGTAAGCATGGCGGCGCGCCTGGAACTGGAAGAAATGCTTGGGCAGCGCGTACACTTGTTCTGCCAGGTAAAACTTCGGGAGAAGTGGCTGGATGAAGCAGCGCGCTATGCGCAGATGGGCTTGGACTTTAGGGATGGCGAAAGCTAGGCGGAGCGCGCCCTTTGGATACGTGGATAAAAAGGGCCGCGCATGATACGGCTAACCGCAAGGCTATGGGTGGATGCCTATCTGGTACGGCTGCGCGCTCTGGCGATCCCGGCCTTTATCGTGGCGCATGGGGATGACACAGCCGGGGCGGTTTTGGTGAAGATGAATACGCTCGATGGCCAGGCTACGGCCTTCCAGCGCGGATATGATTTGAACAGCGGCGCGCGCATCTGGGAGACGTTGGCCAACGGGCCAGAACCCGAAGTAGACGCGGCGATAACGCGTCAGCGCAACTTTGATCCTGATCTTTGGGTGATTGAGGTTGAAGATCGCGCCGGGCGGCACCTGCTGGAGGAGGAGGGTCTGGCGTGATTGGTTGGCGAGAGGACGGCGTTCTGCTTTGCCTGCGCGATCACGGCGAGACCAGCGCGATTATCGAAGTCTTTACCGAAACCCAAGGGCGGCACCTCGGTGTCGTGCGGGGGGCAAAGTCCCGCAAACTTGGCCCGATCCTGCAACCCGGCGCGCAGCTAGACCTCACCTGGCGCGCCCGGCTGGAGGAGCATATCGGCACCTTCCAAGTTGAACCGCTGCACAGCCGCGCCGCCGCAGCTTTTAGCTCCCGCCTAGCCTTGGCAGGTCTGAGCGCCGTAACTGCGCTCTTGGCGTTTTGTTTGCCAGAACGCGCGCCGCATCCGGTGCTTTATCGTCACTCGATCCAGTTGCTTGATCTTTTGGAAGATCATGAGAGTTGGCCTTTGGCTTATCTTTTGTGGGAAAGAGCTTTGCTCAGTGAAATGGGATTTGGGCTTGATCTGAGCGCGTGTGCGGTGACAGGCGCTTCGGAAGAGTTAGAGTATGTCTCTCCGCGCACAGGCCGCGCGGTCTCTCGCGAAGGGGCTGGTGCGTGGGCTGCGCGCCTCTTGCCCTTACCAGACGCGCTCCGCGGCATCGCGCCCGCTCCGCTTGCGCAGATCCAAGCAGGATTACAAACGACGGGACATTTCTTGTCGGCACATCTTGCGGCCAGCTTGGGGGATAAACCTGTGCCCGAAGCCCGCGCACGGCTGATATCTGAGCTAGCGAATAAGCCGCTGATCTGACACGTTAAGTGAACTGCTCAGATATCAAACGCTCTTCCAACCCATGGCCGGGATCGAAAAGGATGCGGTGTGCGACGCTTGGCTCAGACCGGATTGTGACCTGACGCACATCGCGTACAGACCGGCTATCGGCATCGGCCATAACCGGACGTTTTTCAGCCTCCAGCACTTCAAAGCGTACTTCCGCCGTCTTTGGCAGCAACGCCCCACGCCAACGACGCGGGCGGAATGCGGCAACTGCCGTCAGCGCTAGCACATCCGAGCCAATCGGTAAAATGGGTCCATGTGCCGAATAGTTATACGCCGTCGAGCCCGCAGGGGTCGCAACCAAGGCCCCATCACAGCTCAGCGCGTCCAAACGTAGTTGATTGTCAATGAATATGCGCAGCTTGGCCGCTTGTGGCCCGGCCCGCAAAAGCGACACTTCATTGATCGCCAGCGCGCGATGCCGCCTCCCATCCCCCGACTCGGCGAGCATAACAAGTGGATTAAGCGCTTCTTCTTGAGCCAAGTTCAAGCGCTCGGGCAGATCACTCTCTGAATATTCATTCATCAAAAAGCCGATCGTACCACGGTTCATACCGTAGACCGGCGCCGGCAACTCTTGCGTGCCATGGAGCGTGGCGAGCATAAACCCGTCCCCTCCTAAAGCGACGATAACATCGGCAATATCCAGCGGCGCGTCCCCATAGCGCCCAATGAGTGCCGCCCGCGCAGTTTGTGCGACAGGAGCTGTTGACGCCAAGAATGCAATTTTAAGTGACATTGCAGAGGTTTCCATACTCCCCATCTTTGATCATTTTGAAGCACATATTTGCCAAAGGCACTAGGGTTAGGAGGTATTAATCTGCAAAGCGCGCGACTTGCTTTGACATTTTAGCTCTTTTGGAGCGCAACAAGAAGTGTCGATCCATGACAAGCATCAAGAGAAGATCATCAAGCCGTAGCTGAGGCTGCTGGAACTAGCCAAGCAGCTCGGGTCCGTTTCACAGGCCTGCAATGTCATGGGGTATTCGTAGAATAGCTTCTACAGGTTCAAGGAACTTTACGAGCAGGGCGGCGAAGGGGCGCTGATGGACCTCAGTTACAAAACACCTATGCTGAAGAACCGCGTGCCGGAGCATGTTGAGCGCGCGGTGACCGAACTACTGGCCATCGAGAACCCGACTCTGGGTCAGAAACGCGCCAGTTGGGAGTTGCAACAGAAGGGCACCATGGTGCCGCCCTCGGGCATCCACCCGATCCGGCTGCGCAATGACTTGGAAACGATGAAAAGGCGACTCGAGGCCCAGTAGGCCCGCGCCGCCCATAAGGGCATCCTGCACACCGAAGAACTGATGGCCGCACTTGAAAAAGCCAAGCAGAAGAAAGATGCGCATTGCGAGATTGAAAGCCATCATCCGGGCTATCTGGGCAGCCAAGACACCTATTATGTCGGCACAATGAAGGGCGTGGGGCGGATTTATCAGCAAACCTTCGTTGGCACATATCCCTTCAGAGGTTTCTGATCTATCTGAGCGCGTTCTCCAATTTCCTGATGCCCATTTCAGAATTTTCTGTTGTGACCTTCTGGTGGGTGGGTCAAAAACGCATCATATTCTAAAGAAAGACTAGACGCATATTTTTCCTGTTGATATGAGAAATTCATTCCGGCGTAGCTCAGCGGCAGAGCAGTTGACTGTTAATCAATTGGTCGTAGGTTCGATCCCTACCGCCGGAGCCAATAAAAACAAAGCCTTAGCGAGAAATCGCTGAGGCTTTGATCGTTTTTAGTCTCTTTTTAGTCTCTCAAATCGTGACCTTCTTTGGTGATTTGCAATGTTCGGCTATGTTCAATCGGCTTGGTCCAAGGCATGCTCGGGCATCCCTGACCGGTGTGAATTGCCTTCCTCCACAAAGGCAACAACGCGCTCTCGAAGCGCA
>CAYWNJ010000349.1:0-3261 GCA_964459535.1 uncultured Rhodobacterales bacterium | reverse complement strand
ATTAGGAGCCAATGTTCCGAGATGACCAGCCAGCATAGCTAACGCGTTTTGTGCCTGGACTTCCCGACAAGACGTATTTTCGTTCCACCGGGTGCAACACTCTCGATGGCGATTTCGGCATCAAAAAGCAAAGCGCGTTGCCGCATTGACCGCAGGCCAATACCGCTGGCTTCGATCTCGGGACCTATGCCTATACCATTGTCGGTGATTTCCATTTCAAATCCTGCCTGCTGTCTTTTTAGTTCGACTGAGATATTCGTGGCGCGTCCGTGCCTTGTCGCATTTGTCAGGGATTCTTGAAAAATCCGATAAAGATGGCCTTGGGTCGTAGCGGGCAGATCGATGTTGCTGTCAATCATGACGCCAACCTCAACTGGAGATCGACGTGATATGACATCAGCATGGCTGCGGATCGCCGCCGCAAGCCCCTGTTTTTCGATCATCGCGGGTGACAGGTCATGGGCGATGCGCCGAGTGTCCGAGATCGCCTCGTCAACATGCCCAACCACTTCTGAAAGCGCTAGCTCGGCTTCTGTATCCTTGTGACGGTGCCGCAGCACCTGCAGGTTCAATTTGATCGTCGAGAGCCATTGGCCCACGCCGTCATGAATGTCGTAGGCGACCCGACGGCGCTCATTTTCCTGCGCGACAAGCACTTCGCCCTGCGCCAGAACAAGCTGTCGGCGGACCTGCAACAAAAGAACGATTGGGATCGCGGCTAGGTAAAGGCTGAAGATAAATGTGAATGTCTCGATCAATGATGTGCCAATCGTCGCCATAACGCTATTCTCGGATGTCAAAAGCGTAAGGATGATTGCGACCCACAGCGTGAGCAAGGCCGCAGACAGGGGGATCGCCACCAGCTCACCGCGTATGACGGCCTTGACGCATATTAAAGACGTCGCGCCACAAAGCACTGTGGTGGTCGCAAACCAAAGATACGCAAACACAATGAACAACTGATCCAGCCAATCGCTCCCATAATTTGGGAGCAACAGCGCAACGATTGCGAGGATCTGAAGCCCTCTTGCAATGCGGGGGACCGGAGCCCCCACCAAGTTGAACGCTGCTTGGGAAAAGGCTACCACCGCAGCCCCGGCGCATTTCACCGCGAGTAAGCCTAGCAGGGGCGGAGGTAGCCGGCCCACATGCAGAAAATAGTTTCCCGAGAGCACAGCTTGAGGCGACGCCAAGACCAGAGTTAAGGACAACCACCCCAAATCTCCCGATAGTCGAGTGAAGAAGTAGGCAAACACAACGATGCTGGCCGGCAGCAGGGTCAAGAAAATCCCGACCGCAGAAAAAAGCAAAAACCGCAACGTCAGGGCTTCAGCCTCACCAAGCGCCGTACCGAATTCCGCCATTGAAAACGGCAAAGCCACGACACCGGGGTCGTCCGAGACATAGCGCGCAAACTTGATTGCCAGCACAAGGTCCCGCGAGCCGTCCAAAATATCTTCCGGCAGGATGTAAACCCGCGGCATAGCCTTGGAGCCAATGCTGTGCAGCCCGGCAAATGCAGGCTGATACAGCCCCATTTGTCCGACCAATTTGCCATTGGCATAGACCGCATGCGCCCCCGCTATCACGCCAATATGGATTGCGGGGGAGTTCAACGCGGGCAATGCGTCGCTTGGGATCGTGATACGCTGCCACAAAACTTGGTTGAACGGTGTTGCCCCTCGGACGCTCCACCCGCCTGGTTCGATCAATGGCTGCACGGCCCAAGCGCTGTCATCAAAGCCTGGCTCGGCGAAGCCGGGATCATCGCCAACAAAGAACCGCGCCTCAAATTTGGTGAGGCCCAGCGTCTGGGTGTGCGCGGCTGACGCCAAAAGTAGCCAAATCAGTCCCCAAAACAGCCGCATTCGGCGGAGATAACTTTAAGCTTCAACGCCGCTGCCACGGCCTCGGTTACCCGTTGCACCCCAAGCTTGCGACAGGCATTCGCGGAATGGAAGCGCACGGTTCGCTCTGTGATATCCAACTCGCGCGCTGTCATTTTGGCCGTTAGGCCGCGTGCGGCGGCGCTGAGGCATTCCTTCTCCCGATCTGTAAGCGGGGTGTCACCCGATTGGCCGTCAATAAGGGCTTTACAAAGATAGGTCTCCCCCCTGACACCGCAAAAAGGGCGTCCGTGAGTTCGTCGAAGGCAGCCTCTTTCACGACATAGCCATTCATCCCATGAGCAAGCAATTCGCGCGCATAGGCGGGCTCGAGATGCATGGTCAGCGCTACGGTTCGGGTCGAGGGGGACACCTGATCCACGGCCTCCAAAATCTGCGCAGGCCCTGGCCCAGGCATCGAGATGTCGACGATAGCGACATCGGGCGCGTGCTCCTGCACCAGCTTCTTCAGCGCGTCACCGTCATTGCAAGTTCCCACAACCTCAATCCGCGTATCCGACTGCAAAAGCCGCGCCAGACCGTCGAGGAAGATCTGGTGATCGTCGGCCATGACGACCCGCAAAGGATTTGGCAAAGCGCTGCTGTCGGTCACAGAAATCGACCCGTCATTCGGAAGTACGATTCTCGTCAAGGATACCATCAAACGGCAGCGGCGGCACCTGTAGATTCGACCAGCTATTCCGCGACCCCATGGGTCGGTAAACTCTTACTGGTCCGCTAGATGGCGGTTTTGCTTAAGAATACATTGGTATAAATATTCGATCGGCCTCTACGTTTGCGCATCGCGCCTTCACCCAGATCGTAGCCGACGAACACAAAGCGCACGTCGGCATGGACGCCAGCACTGCATCGTGAGTGACGCCAAACGTCATCTCAATGCAGGCGATCTTATCCATAACGGATAGCTTGAATGCTGTCGCAACGTATGTCGGTAAGGATGATATCAAGCCGTATATCAACGTTCACATCGAACAGACTTCGTAAGGCGGCTACGCCTTGGGCGGCAACGTCTTCGCCTAGCGCAATCGCGCCAACCCGTCAAAACGGGGTGGTCGGCGCGTCGCCATCCTCCGGATGGCTGGGGGCTCAGCGGATACATGATCAAATTAAGTTCTCCGGTAATCATGTCGAGCCGGAGAAAAATTCGGGGCGAGCCCTTAAGTTTAAGGTCAGCCCGCTTAATCTGCTAAGCTCAAATGAGATCGCGCAGCTCGTGAGAGCTATGTCCGCTCTGACGGCGTTGCAGCGCTTTGCAAAACCTATGTGATCGCTTCGAGTTGTTCTTTACTGAGATCGCCGGGAACAATGGTGATCGGCATCGGTAAGCTGCCAGAATTACGAGTAAGCTGAGCGA
>CAYWNJ010000348.1:0-3266 GCA_964459535.1 uncultured Rhodobacterales bacterium | reverse complement strand
CGCGCCCGCAATATTCCAGCGGAATATCAGCCGATTGTTACGCGTAACAACCCGCGCAGGCGCCGCACCGTCGGAGAAAGACAACGTCACTCCATCGATCGCTTGCCCTTGCGCATTTTCATCCAGGATCAACACCAAACGTGGCGAAATCCAAGTTCCGGCCTTACCGCCCTTGCTAATTGTACAATCATAGAGCGTCGGCGCCGCTTGAACTGCGCTGCTGAATAAAACCAAAAAAAATCCCGCAGAGAGAAATCCCGATCTGATTTTGCTAAATTGGAAAAAAGATGTGGTCAAGTTTGCGTATTTGAAGGAACCAAGAGGTGCCAAATTTGAAACCGACCTAAAAAAGCGACCTATGCGTTTCATATTACTTTCCTTACTGTATTCCCAGTTGATGGATTGGACTATGTCACTCGTTTACACGCACCTTTAGCATAACCAAGTTCGCCGAGCTCGAAAGAAATCGAGCTTAAAGAACAACGCCCCGACGACCAATTAAAGCACATCCTAAAGCCAATTGTGACCAACTAAATATACTCTCCAGGTTCTCGGTGCTTCACGCCTTGTAGTCTCCATATAGAATGAAGCGGATTTCAGAGATTTGAGATAGACCCGTGTGGACAGGCATTGATGAAACTTGTCCGACGACATCATCAAAAATATATCCATATCTTTGACTTGCATCAAGGCTCAACTGTATCGTTTTGGGCGCCGTAGAGTGCTTTGAGCTGCTGCTTGCATTACATTCATATTTGATCTCGAAGGCGGTTGCTGTAGACGACAATACAATAGGCGCTATTTTCGTATTTTGCATCGGCCACTCCCAGAAATCACGTTATCATACCCGTGTAAGTGGCCCGAAATAGTGAACGTCGGGCGCGCGGTATTAAGTCTTACCTTGTACGAAATCTTCGTAGTCGCATCGTTTGATGTGCGGAAACTGTTAAGTTTCCAAGACAGCAAATATTTAGTATCGGATAGTTTACGCAGATCTACAGGTATTTTGTCCCCAAAAACGCGATGGATTGTCCAGTCAACCAACTCCGCTTTTTGCTCTTTCGTATCAAGAAAGACAAACATTTTTTCACCAATCCAACCGCCGGTGCCGAAACTTGTCGTATCGCACTCGTAAGTCTGCGCCCAGACACCAGGCGACATACAAATCAAACTAAAAATAAGAGCAATCTTCTTCATTTATACCTCCAAAAAACACACTCCAGTATAGGTACTGAAAGTATCCCTATCAAGGCGCGGTTTCAAAAACTGTTGACACAACCCAAATAAGGAAAACGCGCGCGTCGCCTTACACCGTATGCATACCCACCTTGACGGCATTTTTAAATATCTTGCGATTCGATGGCTTAGTCTTTGCTTTGCAATGGGTTGGATGTATCGAGCCGGCGGAATTTGCTCAAGCTAAGCCGCTAATTTGAATGGCTCGTTTGATGAGCGCATGGCAAGCGCCTGGCGTGGACGCTTGTGATTGTAGAACTGGATCCAGTCACTGACTGAGCGGATCGCGTGTACTAGGCGTTCAAAGCAATGACGATGGACGCACTGCTCTTTTAACAATCAGATCAATCGCTCCATCCGCTGCCCGGTGCGGCATGGCGTGAGCCAATGTCCCGAGAGGGATGCCGTTCTGCTGCGGACAATGCGGCGTGATGAACTCCTGCTCGAGACCGAATCTACGCATCAGTTTGGTGCAGGCACTGGACGCGAATACCAAGCCGTTGTCGCCCTGCAACTGCAACACCGCCGAGAGCGGATCATATGCCAAGATAGATACGTGTGGCCTGTCAAACCATTCAGCGGGGCGAAACTTTGCCAGATCTCGCAGGACGTGGCGCATTCTTGCCTCCCCAGGATCTGTTTTGCTCTTGCGGTCGACCACAATCGATAGGTTAAGCGGCTAATCAGCCAGAGACTCTAGCACGTACCAATCATCAAAGTTAGACACTTCCGGCAGCATCTGGCGATAGCCGACCTGCGTCAGGATCTGTGATATGCGCGCGCGCTGGGGTTGGAAATTATGCTCAACAGTAATCACTTTAAATCGCCATTTGTTCCAATCAACCGCTGACAAGATATCGGCTTCGCTGCCTTCTGTATCAACAGACAAATAGTCAATAACTGAAGGGGCAGCATAAGCATCCAATAGATCATTAAGCGTAACCGAGGTCACATCATAACTCACCCCGCGCATCCGCCTGCTTGGCTTCACAAGCTCGGTCAGGCCCGAATTCTCTTGTCTTGGAGCCTCTGTAAAACGAAGGGTTTTTGAGCTCTCCTTCCAGACCGCACGGGTATCAACATGGCATGCGCGATTTGCACGTAGGGCGTCGTGCCAATTTTGCCCAGGCTCCGCTAAAATACCCGACCAGCCAAACTGGGTTTCCATCAGCCAGGTATTGTTTAGTGAAACGCCATCCGTTGCACCGAATTCGACAAAAAAGCCGTTTTGGGGAAAGTCGAGCATCGCCAACGCAAAAAGATCTTGCCGGATCTGCGATTTTGAATGCTCCAGCAAGGCAAGGCAGCGCTGCTGCGCACTTGGATCTAGGGCTTTGAGAAAGGTTAGATCGTGGTGGGCGTGCTCACGCTCTTTCAACTCTGCATAACGCGCCGCGCGGACGAGCTTTCGGCCAAACATCATGTAAGTTCCTGAACTGAGTACTGCTCGCGTACACCTGGACGCCTTAAGAAACGTTGTCAACCGTCGGGGCGAATAAGGCCCAGACCTCGCAGGTAGATGCCAATACCTGTCTCAAGCAGATCTTCGGGCGGAAAAGGGGAGGCGCGACCTGGTGAGTTCCGCGCAAAGAGCTCGACAACGCCATGACTCATCGCCCAAATATGCGCCGAAAACATAGAGGCCGGAGGCCGCCGATCTTCGGGAATATGCTGGCTGAGCCCCTCTGCGGCGCGTTCAAGCACGCGATTGGCGTGCGCGGCAGCGGCGGCAAGCTCGGGGGTCCGGTTGATCGAAATGCCACTTTCGAACATCGCAATATAGTGGCCCGGAAAGCGCCGCGCAAAGGCCAGATAGGCGCGTCCCGTCGCCTCGAACGCAGCAAGCGCCGAGGGTTGGCCCCCCGCATAGGCATGCTCCATAAGATCGCCAAACATCTCGTAGCCTTGCCGGGCGGCCTCCGCGATGAGATCTTCACGCCCTTCAAAGTGGCGGTAGACTGCTGCGGGCGTAACGCCTGCCTGTTTGGCAGCTTCCGAGAGCGTAAAGCCCGTGGGCCCCTTTTGCTCAA
>CAYWNJ010000347.1:0-3268 GCA_964459535.1 uncultured Rhodobacterales bacterium | reverse complement strand
CTTAAAGCGCTTTTTCGTGCTTGATTTGGTCTTCATCTTGGGCATTTCCGTCTCCTCAATCTCAGAGTGAACGCGCCACTCGGCATGCCACTTGGGCCGGCGACGCGGTGAACAGGCGTTGCCTATAGGCGGAGTAGAGGCGCTTGACAAGCTCTAGTTCACGATCATCGCAATCACACGCACCACAGCCTCCGGCAGTTCTTTCAGAGAATAACCACCCGGACGAGCGATATACGCATAAGTAATCAGCGTACCGCTCAGCAGCGCAAGTACGAAGGCGGATCGCGGCCTGCGCCGGTCTGCAGACGCGGACACTGCCGAAGAAAGCGCAAGCCCCGCCAGCAAAAACCCTACAACGATGGCGACATCTGTGTTCATCAGCGCCTCACTCCGGATCCGTACGATAGATCAAGCGCGCATCGCAGGGCGCAACGCGCAGAATATTGGTGGTGCCTGGCACATTAAACGGCACTCCAGCCGTAACCACAATTTGATCTTCCGGTTGCGCAAAGCCATGATCTCGCGCCACAGCGGCAGCGCTGACGACCGCCGACTTAAACCGCTCCATCTTGCCGGTAATAACGCAGTTGCATCCCCAACTCAGCGCCAGCCGCCGCGCCGTACCCAGCATCGGCGTGAGCGCAATGATCGGCACCCGAGGCCGCTCGCGCGCTGTCAGCAACGCTGTCGTACCCGACTGTGTAAAGCAGCAGATGGCTTTGATATCGGTCGTTTCCGCAATCTCCCGCGCGGCCGCAACAATCCCATCCGCGACCGAGGCCCGCTCCGCGCTCCGGCTGGCCTCAATGATCTGCGTATAGGTCGGATCGCGTTCGACCTCCGTCGCCACCCGGTCCATGGTCTGCACAGCTTCCACCGGATAGCGCCCTGCTGCACTTTCAGCGCTCAGCATAACGGCATCAGTGCCTTCATAAATGGCGGTGGCAACGTCGCTGACCTCTGCACGTGTGGGCATAGGGCTCTCGATCATGCTCTCAAGCATCTGCGTTGCAACGATCACAGGCTTGGCCGCCGCCCTACACCGCCTTACCAGGCGCTTTTGAATGGGTGGAACGGCTTGTATCGGCAGTTCGACCCCAAGATCGCCACGCGCGACCATGATCCCGTCCGACACGGCCAGAATTTCATCAAAACGATCCACGGCGCTTGGCTTTTCGATCTTAGACAACAGCGCCGCCCGCCCCTGCGCCAGTGCCCGAGCCTCCTCCACATCGCCAGGCCGCTGCACAAAGCTAAGCGCCAACCAGTCAACGCCCAACGCGCAGGCAAACTCCAAATCCGCCCGATCTTTCTGCGAAAGCGCCGCAAGCGGGAGTTCAACATCCGGCACATTCACACCCTTACGGTCCGAGATCACGCCGCCGGTAATAACCTCGCATTCCGCAAAATCACCGCCGCAGCTCAGCACGCGCAGCCGGATCTTACCATCATTGACCAAAAGGGTGGCCCCCTCCCGCAACGCCGCAAAAATCTCCGGATGCGGCAGGCAAACGCGTCGCTCATCGCCCTCAGCAGGATCCAAATCCAACCGAAACCGCGCACCAGCCACCAGCTCTTCACGCCCCGACGCGAAAACACCCACGCGCAGTTTGGGCCCCTGTAGATCGGCGAGAATACAGATCGTACTCTCTAAATCTGCTTCGACTTGCCGTATAATCTTATGCTTGGCCGCAATCTCCGCATGGCTGCCATGGCTCATATTTAGCCGAAAGACATCGGCCCCAACCTCATGCAATCGCCGGATCTGCGCATAGCTGTCAGAGGCAGGCCCTAGGGTCGCAACGACTTTCACATTTCGCTCTCGCCGCATCGCTGCGCCTCCCTTGCTCACACTTAATTATCTCCCAATTCCAATCCCGTCTCAACTGCCATATGAAGGGCAAAAAGACCGGCCCAAAACATGACCTATCAGCCCTTTGAAATCTTCGGTGCCGAGCGCGCAGGCCCATGGCTCGTAACCTGCGATCACGCGTCAAACACCGTCCCTCCTTTTGTCCAAAGCGAAAATCTCGGCCTGCCGCCTGCCGAGATGAAACGCCACATCGCCTACGACATCGGCGCCGCAGAGGTCGCACGCACGCTCGGAGAGCAGCTGCAAGCCCCCGTCATATGCTCAAATTTCTCGCGCCTCGTGATTGACCCCAATCGCGGCTTGGACGACCCAACGCTGATCATGCAACTCTATGATGGCACCCTAATCCCTACAAACCGCCACCTCACAGCAGCGGCGCGCCAAACCCGGATCAATACCTGCTACAAGCCCTACCACAGCGCGCTCGCCTCCCTCGCCGCGCGCCCAAACACCACGCTCGTATCAATCCATAGCTTCACACCACAGCTCCAAAACCGCCCCCCAAGACCCTGGGAAATCGGCATCCTCAGCGCACAACACCCCCGCCTCGCACACCCGCCCACCCCGGCCCAAAACCCCCAGCTCACCTCCCCCACCCGCCCGACCGAACCCTACGCTGGCCACCTCCCTGGAGACTCCGTCGACCAACACGCGCTGCGCACTCAAAAACCAAACGCCCTGATCGAAGTTCGAAATGATCTCATCGCCCACCAAGCCGGACAGGCCCACTGGGCGGCCTTGATCGCCCGCCACCTTGACGCCGCCCGCAAAGCTGCCAATCTCTAAAGGACCCCGTTTTCCTCTTGCCAAAAATATCCCGGGGTCCGGGGCAGCGCCCCGGTCCGCCCACACCACAAGGACACCACATATGGACCACCAAACCCAAATCGAGCTCGAGGCCGCCGCCTTCCGCCGCCTGCGCCAACACCTGATGCAAGAGCGCACGGACGTCCAAAACATCGACCTAATGAACCTTGCCGGGTTCTGCCGAAACTGCCTGTCCCGCTGGTATCAAGAAGCCGCCGCCGAGCGCGATATCATCCTTACCAAAGACGAAGCCCGCGAGATTTTCTACGGCATGACAATGGCCGAATGGAAAGCCAACTACCAAACAGAGGCAAGCGCCGAGCAACAGGCCGCCTTCCAAACCGCTTTTGACAAAAACGTAGGCACACCATGATATTCTATGATTGCGAAACCGCGCCAAACCCTCGCCGCGCCCGTATGGCGATTGCCGAAAAGGGGGTTGAGGTCGAAACCAAAGCGATCTCTATCACCAAAGGCGAGCAACTCAGCGACGCCTTCCGCCAAATAAATCCCCGTGCGACCATACCCGTTTTGGTGACCGAAACCGGCACAGCCCTTACGGAAAACACCGCCATCGCCGCCTATCTC
>CAYWNJ010000346.1:0-3271 GCA_964459535.1 uncultured Rhodobacterales bacterium | reverse complement strand
GCGGCGGGCGGCGGCGGGCGCGTTTAAATGGACCAACCGCCATAGACTTGTCCGGATTCGGTTAAGCACGCGCACCCATCCGGGCAGGCGGCCCGTCTCGCGGCTGCGGACAAGAACGCGCAAAAGGTCCTCATGCGTGCAATTCACCGGGGTTATTGTGCCGTCCATAATCCCTTCGCCAAGGCTCAAATCTGCATTGAGGCAGAAGGCGCGCAGACGCGCGCGGGTGTGGATATGAAAGCCAACGGTTTTTCCAGTCTCCGGGCCATAGCTGCGCGTGACCCCATTTGGATAGGTCACATTCAGCCGATCCCCTTGGATCAAGCCCCGCATCGCTTGGTCAAGAACGCTGCTCCACATGCTGCCCCCCAAAGCCGCTGCGAATTCCCGCCTTAGAGAGTATCTCTCCAGATACGCGCGTCAAGCGGCCTTAGGCACCGTCCAGAAACAGCCGCACGGCCATCTCAAAGGCGTGCGGCTGTTCGGAATGCAGCCAGTGCCCGGCGTTTTTAAGCTTGGCAAAGCGCGCCTTTGGAAACAAGGCGCGAATGGCCGGGCGATGGGCGGGGAGGACGTAGTCACTCTCGGCCCCTGCGAGCATCAGCACGGGCCCATCGAACTGGCCGGAAAGCGCCGGAAAGCCGAGGATTTTTGGCATCTCGCGCGCCAATACGTCGAGATTCAGCCGCCAACACCGGCCTGGGACGTCCAAGGATTGGGTAAAAAACGCCTGCAGCGCCGGGGACACCCCTTGGGCGGCGAGCGCCGCTGCGGCGTCAGACCGGCGGGTGATGGTGCTCAGATCAACTGCGCGCATGGCGCGGATATGTTGGGTCTGATCATGCGCATAGGAGACGGGCGCGATATCGGCGACAATCAGGCGGCGCACCAGCTCCGGCCGTGTTGCTGCGAGCACCATCGCGCTTTTCCCGCCCATCGAGTGCCCGACAACATCCATCGGTGCGCCAAGGGCCTCGATCACCTCGGCAAGATCTGTGGCGAGGTCTTCATAGCTATGACTTTCATGCCAGGCAGAGCGGCCGTGATTGCGCATATCCACTGACGAGACCGGACCCCGCGCGCCAAGCCGCTTGGCAATCACGCGCCAGTTGCGGGCCGAGCCATAAAGCCCATGCACGATAAGCAAAGGGTGAGCAGGCCCGTCCCCAACGGTTTCATAGGAGAGCATCATAGGTTTCGGCTACCCTAGAAGAGGTAGAAATGCCAGCGCCTTGAGCCTGGCTGGTAAGAAAGTTAGAGAGGCCCTATGGGGCCGAATGACAGTATATCCGCGCGGGCGGAGCGCCTGCGGATCGCGATTGAACGCGCCTTTGGGATCCGCAGCAGAACGCTTGGTGCGGCCGCCCGTAAAGCCCGCCCCTATATGCCGCGCCGGATGCGTAAGCTGATCGCGATGATCACCGCGTCCGAGGCTTATGCGGCCCACCCGAAACTTGCGGCAACGCTTGATCAAGCAGCGCTCTCACGCGCCGAGAAGGAGGTGCGCGCCTGGCTGGCGCAGGTGGATCGTACCGATCTGCTGCGGGCCAAGCTGATTGGCGTTGCGGCCACCATCGCCTTTAACCTGATGGTTGTCTTTGTCCTCTGGGTCGGATGGCTGATATGGGCGGGGTATCTAGGCGAAGGGCTATAAGGACGAGATGGTGACCAACAATCGCAAAGCCGAGGAAGCGTGCATAAAGTCGCGGGTCTATGTGCTCTACACCGGGGGCACGTTCGGGATGCACAAGGACAAGGGTCAACCCGGCGCGCCGCTGGCTCCGATGTCCTTTTCTCAGCTTAAGGCGCATCTGCCGCCTGCCTCCCTCTTCGTCGAGCAAACCGAGGTTACACTGGATGTTTTGCCGGGTGATGCACGGATGGACTCGTCTTCTATGACGCCGAGCGATTGGGTCACCATCGCGCGCCAGATCGAGAAAAACTATGCTGACTATGATGCGTTCATTGTGATCCACGGCACGGATACGCTCGCCTATACCGCGTCGGCGCTGAGCTTTATGTTCGAAAATCTTGCCAAGCCTGTGATTGTTACAGGCTCTCAGCTGCCGCTGCTTGAGGCGCGGACGGATGCAAAGCTCAACTATGGTCACGCGCTGCAAATTGCCGCATGGCGTGCTTGCGATTTGCCTCTGATCCCAGAGGTTATCATCGTATTTGGCGACCGTGTGCTGCGTGGCTGCCGAGCTCGCAAGATCAGTGCGCGCGCTTGGGCTGGGTTTGACACCCCTAATTGCCCCATCTTGGGTGAAATTGGTGAGCATACCCGGATTTTCGAGACGCAAATCCTGCCGTCTCCAGCTCCGGGCCAAGACTTTGCGCTGCACGCTGATTTGGCTGGAGAGGTGGTTGATGTTAACCTGTATCCAGGGCTGCGCGCGGTCGATCTTGAACGGATGTTGGCAAGCGACGATATTCGCGGGGCGGTTCTGAGGACCTATGGTATCGGAAACGCCCCTGAAGACCCTAAGCTTTTGGCAGTGCTGCACCGCGCGGTCCAAGACGAGGGCAAAGTTATCGTCAACATCACTCAATGCCCGCATGGCATGGTCGAAATGGGACGCTATGCGAGCAGTGTTGGCCTGGTTGATGCGGGCGTTATATCCGGCTTTGATATGACGCCAGAGGCGGCGCTGACCAAGATGATGGTGACAATGGGCCAGCATACCGGGGCGGATGTCGGGCGCAAGATGCAGATAAACCAGCGCGGCGAGCAATCCCAGAACCGCTTTGAGCTTGTGTTTCAGGGTTCAGGAGACCTTAGTGAGTTCACGGCGGAAATGACCCGCTGCGGGGTGCCGCTGGATACGCGCTTTTGCGCCAAAGATCTGAGCAGCGCGGTGTTGCGTTTGGATGGGCTTCGGGCGCAAAACGCTGGGCAGGGCGGGACAATTGATGTTTGTCTTGTTCACCCTGAGTTTTCGAAGAGCGATGATCAGGATTATCCAAATCCCGAGCGTCTTTTGTGCCTCTCGCTCGATCAGCAGGCGGAGACGATTTTGACCGAAGGTGTGCAGATTATTGAAAACCTTGCCAAAGATCCTCTACGCGCGCTGGGATCGGCCAAAGAGGTTACCTTGGCGCTCATACCGTCCGAGGGTGTGCGCTATCAATTCAAAAGGCTTACTCTTTCTCTCTTTACGCAGGCAAGATAGGACGCGTTGCTACTATCCGGCTTCGGCAACTGGGGAAGGCCAACAGGGCCTCAAAAGCACAAGCTGTCGAGAAAGGTTATTGATCCAGAAAGCTGCCC
>CAYWNJ010000345.1:0-3278 GCA_964459535.1 uncultured Rhodobacterales bacterium | reverse complement strand
GCACGATACGTCAGGTTTAAGGTCGGACGCTTTGGTCCAAGATCACCAGTGCTCGGTGTCGCTGTCGTTCTGACATTCGCAATGAATGCAGCAGAGGTGAAGCGCGGCGGGGCCAAACAGGCTCCGCCGCGCCTTTAACGTGGGATACGATTTAGCGTTCTTCGGTTTGAAGTGCTTTGTAAACCGTATAGCACATCAGAAGAACAACAATTGTGAATGGAATACCGGTCGACACTGCGGCGCCCTGCAAGGCTGCCAGGCCGCCACCCAGCAATAAGGCAATCGCGACCAGACCTTCTAAGGTACACCAGAACACACGTTGGACGACTGGCGCATCCATTTTCCCACCGGCTGTAATCGTGTCAATAACCAGCGATCCACTGTCAGATGAAGTGACAAAGAAGATCACGATTAGGACCAGCGCGATTGGAGAGACTATACTGTAAAGCGGAAGCTCTTTCAGGAAGCCAAACAAGGCCCCTTCAGGCTTGTAACTGTCGATCACAGTGGCTTTCACTCCTTCAGCACCTCCCGCATTCAGCATGTCGATGGCAGCGCCTCCAAATGTTGACATCCAGAGGGCGCAGACCGCCGTTGGAGCGATGAGTGCGCACAGCATGAACTCGCGGACAGTACGACCTTTCGAAATGCGCGCGATAAACATGCCGACAAAAGGTGACCAAGCAATCCACCATGCCCAATAGAAGGTCGTCCAACCGTGAAAGAAGCTGGTGTCTTCACGCCCAAATGGGTTTGAAAGTGCTGGCAATAGCACGACGTAATCGATCATCACGCCAACATATCGTGTAATTGCAGACATCGCGCCAGTAACGAAGAACACGAAAAAGAACAGCGCCACGGCCATCAGCATATTGATTTCCGAGAGCCGCTTTACGCCTTTGTCCATGCCCATCAAAACCGATCCAAGTGCGATTGCGGTGATCCCGATGATAAGGACAACGGTTACGGTATTTGTGGTTTCAATCCCGAAGACTTCGTTCAAACCGAATGCCACCTGTTGAGCGCCAAGGCCCAGTGACGTTGTCAGACCGAAGAGCGTTGCAAACACAGCTAGCGTGTCGATCAGGTGTCCCCACCAACCCCAAATCCGTTCGCCCAAAATTGGGTAAAATGCGGAACGGAGCGTCATTGGCATGCCTTTGTTATAGGCGAATACGGCCAAAGTCAGACCGACAAGAGCGTATACACACCACCCGCCAAGGCCCCAATGATGGATCGTACCTACAACCCCTATATATTCGTTCCCAGGTTGGGTGATATCAATATTCAAGGGCCGAGCGTTACCACCTTCAGAAAAGTTGTAATAGGTCGGTTCGAGCACACCAAAGAACAACAGACCGATGCCGATCCCTGCTGCGAACATCATCGCAATCCATCCTGCATAGGAATAATCCGGCGTCGCGTCCTTACCTCCAATTCGGACAGAGCCAACCGGCAACACGATCAGCACGAGACAGAAGATCAAAATCACATCGACCGAAAGTACCAAAAACCAGTCGAACTCACTGGTCAGGAATGGTCTAAGCCAGCCGAAGAAGGAAGCTGTCGCCGCCGGGTTGGCGAGCGCCAAAAGTACGAATGCGATGATTATGAGGCTTGAGATTAGAAAGACGGGGTTGTGAATGTCTAGACCAAATGGCCTAATGTTATCTTGCCCCATTTCGAAGTCGGTTTCAAATTCGCCGCCCGAGTTTTGCTCGGCGGGGTTTGTTTCTGCCATTGGATCGCCCTCCCGATTTTCTGGTCCGGGCTCGCGAGCCCGGACCCGATCACTGTCGTCAGGTTGGTTTTTTTCTCAGAAAGAAGCAACAACTTTTAGGATTGGCCCCTTTATAAGCGCCAAGATGTTACCACATCTCACCAGCCCCTTTAGCGGTTGTGAGCATAATTGTTGATTGCCCTAAGAGATTTGAGCCCGTAGCAGTTACTGGCCGGGAGGTTTGCTTTGATGCGGATGTCTCAACATAGAGGAGGGTCAAAGCGTCCAACTTTAAACCTGAGGCGTTTTGCCCCGAACATATCTCCCGCGCAACAGGCACTGTTGCGCCACCCCTCAGAATGGCGCTATCAGAATAGCCGTCGAGTGCCTCAGGTTTAAGGTCGGACGTTTTAGCGCTTACGGCTATAGAGGGTGATACCCCTTTTCTCGGCCCATTGCATAAGAAAACCACTGACATCTTCAGGGCCGTTATCAACCCGAATGGTTTTAGGCTTCCTGCGCCACTTGATGATCTGGTTCAGGCTGCGTACGACATGCATGGCAGGCAGCGAGAAGGCGGCCTGGATTCCAAGCCCCTCGCGTTTAACGCCATCCAGCCTGTTCAGCGCGCGGAATAATCGCCAATCGGCCGATTGATCGGCCATGAAGTCCATAGAGCAGATCTGGTTCGGCGCACCCGGCACTGCCAGTTCATCCTGTTTGGATCGCTTCAGGCACTACGTAAACTTGATGCGCAGGCTCAGTTCTAGATCGGAGTAAATGCGGTAGACCCGCCTATGGTTCCATCTTAAGCCCTTCACGTTGCGCAGATACAAAAGGCATAGACCAAAGCCCCGCGGCCGCCGATTTCCCGTCAGACGGATAAGCCAATCTGCAATCTCTGCATTCTGATTAGTAAGCTTGCGTTCCTACCTGTAACACATCTCGCTGATCTGGAACGTCCGGCAGGCCAGCGCGATGGTGACGCCCTGCTTCGACACAACCTCGGGATACCCCCAGCGCCTTTTCCCCAAAAAATGACCTATCGGGCGCTCAAAGGCGGAGATGCATGTGTGGATTTTCATATACTGGGTGATTTTGTGGGCCTTATTCTTTTTCTTGTACCGTCGCTGTGGACACGTCAAAGATACGCAACCCATCATGTCAGATGAAAATATGCCAGGTGAAAAATGCCCATCGCAGAAGACCGACCCGCTATTGCAACGCGCCTGAGCGAGGCTGTAAACCGCATCAAGGGCCTTGACGTTGCGGGGACGGCAGCCACGCTTGATTAAGGTTTGCGCCTCTTTTACGGTCTCAAACCCTGAGCGACCTTGGTGGAAATCAACTTACCAGATGGCTTTGGGATGGACACCGGGCGTGCAGCAACGACGGCGGATTGGAAGACCGACACGATGACTATTTCGATCTTTGGAGATGAAACTAGAACAATAGAGGCCACCCGCGCGGGCGCGAAGGGCTATATCTTAAAGGGCAATGATTTGGCCAGGATCGGCGACTATATCTTATCAATGATACACGGCAGCAGTCCAATCAG